>NZ_JBHXTQ010000024.1:0-92026 GCF_042677305.1 Kitasatospora sp. NPDC127121
CCCAGTGGCCATCGAGGACGGGGAGAACTCCGCCCAGCCCACCCGCTGCTCCCAGTCGGCGAGGTCCTTGTCGAGGGCGTCCGCGAGCGCCTTGGCGTCCGGGCCGAGCTTCTTGTCCTGCCAGAGTTCCTTCTCCAGCCGGTGCCAGCCCGTCCACTTCTGGCCGGTCTCCAGACCGTCGGCGCGTACGTCGACCTTCGGGTCGATGTCACCGAAGGACTCGGCGACCAGTTCGGTGCCGTCCTCGGAGAGCCGCAGTTCGGTGCGGAGTTCGGCGAGTTCGCCGAGGTGGTGCAGGTGGGTGCCGCCGCAGAAGATCTGCGCGCCGCCCTCGGGCAGCTCGCAGTGCCACTGGCGGCGGGCGGTGAGCTCGGGGCCGGGGACCTCGATGCGGACCGGGGCGTCGGCGGCGACCCAGGCGGCGAGCCGGGCGTTGACGGCCTCGGTGAGGGCGGGCAGGGCGTCGGCGAGCGCGGGGAGCTCGTCGGTGGCGTCCGCCGTGAAGCCCTTCTTCTTCAGCGACTTGCCGAGCCGGTAGGTGTCGGTGCTGGCCTCGGTGTCCATCGCCGAGGTCGCCATCGCGAGGCTGTCGAAGTCGGGGTGGCCGAGGGCGTCGGAGCGGCCCGGGTCCTTGCGCCAGCGCGGCGCGAGGGCCTCGTTGAGGGCGAGGGCGAGCAGGTGGCAGCCGCTGTGCGAGGCGCTGAGGGCGGCCCGGCGGTCGGCGTCGACGGCGAGGACGGCGGTGCGCCCGACGAGGTCGCCGGGGTCGGTGTCGACGACGTGCAGGACCAGCCAGGACCACTCCTCGTCGCCGCGCCGGACCGGGATGTCGGCGCCGGCCAGCGGCGTTCCGCCGTCCGGGCCGACGGCGCCGGTGAGGCAGTCGACGACGGCCAGCTCGGTGCCGTCGACGGTGAGGGTGCCGAGGTCGGCGGGCTGGTCGGGCCAGGTGTGGTCGAGCGGGTGGAACGGGGTGGCCCCGGTCACGACGGCGTGCCGGCCGTCCCCCAGCGGGTGCACCGCGATCACCGTCGACTCGCCGGTCACCGCCCCGGCCGGGAAGCTGACGTGCGTGGTGGGGAGGGTCATTCCTGGCTCCGGTGACGTGGAACGGGTGAGGGAGTGAGGGGCGAGGGGGTGAAGGCTGAGGGGGTGAAGAGGGTGGACGGGCCCCGGCCTGACCGGGATCCGTCCACCATTGTGCCCTCCGGCCGTCAGCCCAGGGTCGGCAGCTTGATCAGCACCAGCAGCGCGAGCAGTTGCACCGCCGAGGCGGCGGCCGCCTTGCCCCAGGGCAGGTCGTGCACCCGCCGGACCATGCTGGTCAGCAGGTACGCGCAGAACGCCCAGGTGGCCCAGCCGGCGACCTGGACGACCGCGCTGCCCGAGGGCAGCACCAGGTCGAGCAGCAGCCGGGGCGCGTCCGTCAGCCAGCCGATCAGCGCGGCCAGGCCGACCGTCGACTTCCACGGGCCGTCCCCGCCGAGCTGGCGGGCCAGCGCGTAGGTGACGCCGCCGAACAGCGCTCCGGCCACGGCGAAGCCGATCGCGGCGGCGGCGATGCCGGTCAGCGCGACGGTGAAGGTCGAGTCGACGATGTCGTCGTGGGTCAGGCCGATGCCGAGCACCGCGAGCGCGCCGTACAGCATCGAGACGGTGAGGGCGGGCAGCCAGACCTGGTGGTCGCGGGCGCGGTCGAAGGTCGCGGTGGGGGCGCGGAAGATGCCGATGAGCAGTTCGCGCCAGTGCGGGCGGGGCCCGGCGACGTGCGGGGCGGACTGGCCGCCGGCCCGGTAGACGGTGACGTTGTCCTGGCCGTACGGCGGCTGCTGCTGCGGCCCGTAGCCGTCCTGGCCGTAGCCGTCGCCCTGCGGGTGTCCGCCCTGGTCGTAGCCCTGGTCGTAGCCCTCGGCGCCGTACCCCGCCTGCGGGTACCTGGGGTGCCCGCCGTACTGGCCCTGGTCGTAGTACCCGTGGTGGGGCGGCTCCTGCGCGTACGGGTCGCCGGTCGGGAAGGCCCGGGTGCCGCCGGGCCGGTCGGCGGCGTACGGGTCGTAGCCGCCCTGCGGGCCCGGGGCGCCGGGGCCTCCGGGCGTGCCGTCGGGGCCGTCGGCCACGCCCCGGTGCGGGGCCGTGAAGTACTCCGGCCCGTCCGTCTGCCCGTGCCCCCCGGGCCCCGCCGGCGGCGGAGGGGGCGCCCACCCGCCGTGGGGGTCGGCGCCCTGCCCGCTGTCGTATCGATTACCAGCCACGCTCTGACGGTACCCGTCCGGCCCAATCCGCGTGGGGCCTGGACGGAGCCGGGGCCGGTTTGCAGCGAGCCTGAGACGAACGCGGCCGAAATCCTGCCGCCGACGGCGCCAGCGGCCCGGCCCGGGTCCTACCGCTGCGCGCTGACCGAGGGCCCGTGCACCGCGGCGGCCGCGGCGGTGCCGGCCGGGCAGCCGCCAGGGCCGGCCGAGGTGCGGACCGCGCCGACCGGCAGCAGGGTGCCGCAGGCGATCCGGATGCCGTTCGGCAGCTCGTTGTCGGATTCGACGATCGCGCCGTCGCCGATCACCGCGCCGTCCAGCGCCGAGCGGGCGCCGACGGTGGCGAAGGCGCCCACGATGGAGTCCTTGACCAGGGTCTCCGGGCCGACCACCGCGCCCGGCAGGATCACGCTGCCCTCGACGATCGCGCCGGCCTCGACCACCGCGTTCGCGGAGACCACGGTGCCGCCGCTGAGCACCGCGCCGGGGTGGACGGTGGCGCCGGGCAGCAGCAGGGCGTCGCCGGTCGGGCCGGGGACGGCCGGGGAGTCGACCTTGCCGAGCACCAGGTCGGCCGAGCCGCGGACGAACGCGGCCGGGGTGCCGAGGTCGAGCCAGTACGAGGTGTCGACGACGCCGCGCAGCAGCGCGCCGGTGGCCAGCAGCTCGGGGAAGGTCTCGCGTTCGACGGACACCTCGCGGCCGGCCGGGATGCGGTCGATGACGGACCGGGTGAAGACGTAGCAGCCGGCGTTGATCTGGTCGGTGACGATCTGCTCGGGCGTCTCCGGCTTCTCCAGGAACTCCAGCACCCGCCCGTTCGCGTCGGTCGGGACGAGGCCGAAGGCGCGCGGGTCCTCGACCCGGGTGAGGTGCAGGGTGACGTCGGCCCCGGCGGCCACGTGGCCGTCGCGCAGGGCGGCGATGTCGACGCCGGAGAGGATGTCGCCGTTGAAGACCAGCACGGGCTCGTCGGGGCCGCAGGTCAGCCCGGACGCCGCGTTGCGGATCGCGCCGCCGGTGCCCAGCGGCTCGCGTTCGGTCAGGTAGACCAGCTCGATGCCGTACGGGGTGCCGTCCTGGAAGTGGTCCTCGAAGACCTCGGCCAGGTACGAGGTGGCCAGCACGACGCGGGTGACGCCGGCGGCGGCCGCGCGGGCCAGCTGGTGGGCGATGAAGGGGACGCCCGCCACCGGCAGCATGGGCTTGGGGGTGTGGGTGGTCAGCGGACGCAGTCGCGTGCCCTTACCACCGACCAGCATGATCGCCTCGGTCATGGTCTGCGCTGTTCCCCTTGTGCTCTGCGGCCCCGGCCCGGCGGGCCGATACCTCCGTCGGTGGTCTGGACCCGTCCGGCCGTCCGGAACGGGTCGACCGGCGCGAGGCCGGTCTGCCGCCTACTGTATTTCCTCCCAACGGGCGGACACTCAGGCGGCCGTGCGATTGGCACCACTCCCCTACGGGTCCCGCCCCGGATCCACCCCCGGTCCGGCCCGTCCCGGCCCCCCAAAAGCCCGGCCCGGCGGGCGCTCTCGCGGCGACCACCGGGCCGGGCAGTTGTAGCAGAACTGTCGAACAGAGGACGCTACGCGTCCACCGTCGCAGGCTCCTCGGCGCCGGCCGGCGGGGTCGCCTTCACCGAGTCGAGCAGCAGCTGGGCGACGTCGACCACCTTCAGGTGCTCCTTGGCGGCGCCCTCGTTCTTCTTGCCGTTGACCGAGTCGGAGAGCATCACCAGGCAGAACGGGCAGGCGGTGGAGACGATGTCCGGGTTGAGGGACAGCGCCTCGTCCACGCGCTCGGTGTTGATCCGCTTGCCGATGCGCTCCTCCATCCACATCCGGGCACCGCCGGCGCCGCAGCAGAAGCCGCGCTCCTTGTGCCGGTGCATCTCCTGCTGGCGCAGACCGGGGACCTTGTCCATGATCTCGCGCGGCGGGCTGTAGACCTTGTTGTGGCGGCCCAGGTAGCAGGGGTCGTGGTAGGTGATCAGGCCCTCGACCGGGTTGACCGGGACGAGCTTGCCCTCGTCGATCAGGTGCTGCAGCAGCTGGGTGTGGTGGATGACCTCGAAGTGGCCGCCCAGCTGCGGGTACTCGTTGGCGATGGTGTTGAAGCAGTGCGGGCAGGTGGCGACGATCCGCTTGACCGGCGCGTCCTCCAGGGCCGCGTTCAGCGTCTCGACGTTCTGCGCGCCGAGCATCTGGAAGAGGAACTCGTTGCCCAGCCGGCGGGCGGAGTCACCGGTGCAGGACTCCTCCTTGCCGAGGATGGCGAACTTCACGCCCGCGGTGTGCAGCAGTTCGGCGAAGGCCTTGGTGGTCTTCTTGGCGCGGTCCTCCAGGGCGCCGGCGCAGCCGACCCAGTAGAGGTACTCGACCTCGGCGGGGTCGATGTCCTCGCCGATCACCGGCACCTCGATGCCGGTCTCCTTCTTGAGCTCCTTGACCCAGTCCAGGCGGGCCTTGGTGGCCATGCCCCACGGGTTGCCCTTGTTCTCCAGGTTCTTGAGCATCGTCCCGGCCTCGGTCGGGAACGAGGACTCGATCATCACCTGGTAGCGGCGCATGTCGACGATGTGGTCGATGTGCTCGATGTCCACCGGGCACTGCTCGACGCAGGCGCCGCAGGTGGTGCAGGACCACAGGACGTCCGGGTCGATGACGCCGTTCTCCTCCGCGGTGCCGATCAGCGGGCGCTCGGCCTCGGCCAGGGCGGCCGCCGGGACGTCCTTGAGCTGCTCGGCGGTGGCCTTCTCCTCGCCCTCCATGTCCTTGCCGCCACCGGCCAGCAGGTAGGGCGCCTTGCCGAAGGCGTGCTCGCGCAGGCTCATGATCAGCAGCTTCGGCGAGAGCGGCTTGCCGGTGTTCCAGGCCGGGCACTGCGACTGGCAGCGGCCGCACTCGGTGCAGGTGGAGAAGTCGAGGATGCCCTTCCAGGAGAAGTGCTCGACCTGGGAGACGCCGAAGACGGCGTCGTCGGCCGGGTCCTCGAAGTCGATCGGCCGGCCGCCGCTGGTCATCGGGCGCAGGGCGCCGAGCGCGGTGCCGCCGTCCTCCTCGCGCTTGAAGTAGATGTTGAAGAAGCCGAGGAAGCGGTGCCAGGCCACGCCCATCGAGGGGTTGATGCCGATGGTGGTCGCCCACGCGAACGAGATGCAGATCTTCAGCATCGCGAAGAGGTAGATCAGGTTCTCCAGCGTGCCGTGCGACAGGCCGCTGAGGGCGGAGACCAGCGGGTACGACACCAGGTGCTCGGGCCCGTACGAGTCGACGCCGTTGAGGGCGCCCTCCAGGGCGCGCAGCATCAGGATGCACAGGCCGATGCCGAGGATCGTGTACTCGACGTAGAAGGCCTGCCAGGCGATCGAGCCGGCGAAGCGGGACTTGCGGCCGGACCGGGACGGCAGGCTGAGCAGCCGGATCACGATCAGCGTCGCGATGCCCAGCGTGGTGAGGGTGCCGACGAGCTCGACGAAGAGCTGCCAGAGCATCCAGTGGCCGATGATCGGCAGCGCGAACTCGGCGTCGAAGAGCTGGCCGAAGGCGTTGACGATGGTCAGCACCAGGCTGAAGAAGCCGACGGCGACGAACCAGTGGGCGATGCCCACGATCCCCCAGCGGTTCATCCGGGTGTGGCCGATGAACTCGACCGCGACGGTCTTCACCCGCTGGGCGGGCCGGCCGAAGCGGGTGGGGTCCGGCTGGCCGGTCCGCACCACTTTGTAGATGTACAGCGCCGCACGGGCGGCGAGCGCGGTGCCGATCACGAATGTGACCAGCGAGATGACGATCGCTGCTAGCTGCATCGGCTCTCCGTCTCCTGCGGCTTGCTGTTGAGCGGTCTTTGAACGGTCTTGCGTGGAACGAATTGTACTCGTCGGTAACTTGCCGGGCCGACGGCCCGGACATTACCGCCCGCCACCAGTCCTCCAGAAGGTTCCCAAGCTATGGCGGCAGTCACGTGGCACCACACGCGCCACGGCCAGGACCACGGCCACGACCGAGGCCACGGGAAGTCGCCGCGGCCACGGGAAGCGGACCGCTCAGCAAAGTTGAGCGGCATCGACTCATCCATGTTGACGGCACCCACCCGGTCGTGCATCCTTGAGCCTGTAAAGCTCAACTCTTCCGTGGAGGTATTTACGATGGCACGCGCGGTCGGCATCGACCTCGGTACGACGAACTCGGTCGTCAGCGTTCTGGAGGGTGGCGAGCCCACCGTCATCACGAACGCCGAGGGCGCGCGGACCACGCCGTCCGTCGTCGCTTTCGCGAAGAACGGCGAGGTCCTGGTCGGCGAGGTGGCCAAGCGTCAGGCGGTCACCAACGTCGACCGAACCATCCGCTCGGTCAAGCGCCACATGGGCACCGGGTGGAAGATCAACCTGGACGGCAAGGACTTCAACCCGCAGCAGATCAGCGCCTTCGTGCTGCAGAAGCTGAAGCGGGACGCCGAGGCCTACCTGGGTGAGACCGTCACCGACGCCGTCATCACCGTCCCGGCGTACTTCTCCGACTCCGAGCGCCAGGCCACCAAGGAGGCCGGTGAGATCGCGGGCCTCAACGTCCTGCGCATCGTCAACGAGCCGACCGCGGCCGCCCTGGCCTACGGCCTCGACAAGGACGACCAGACCATTCTGGTCTTCGACCTCGGCGGCGGCACCTTCGACGTCTCCCTGCTGGAGATCGGCGACGGGGTCGTCGAGGTGAAGGCCACCAACGGTGACAACCACCTCGGTGGTGACGACTGGGACCAGAAGGTCGTCGACCACCTGGTCAAGGTCTTCCAGGCCGGCCACGGCGTCGACCTGTCCAAGGACAAGATGGCCCTGCAGCGTCTGCGCGAGGCCGCCGAGAAGGCCAAGATCGAGCTGTCCTCGTCCTCCGAGACCTCGATCAACCTGCCCTACATCACGGCCTCCGCCGAGGGCCCGCTGCACCTGGACGAGAAGCTCACCCGCGCCCAGTTCCAGCAGCTCACCTCCGACCTGCTGGAGCGCTGCAAGGTCCCGTTCCACAACGTGATCAAGGACGCCGGCATCTCGCTCTCCGAGATCGACCACGTCGTCCTGGTCGGCGGCTCGACCCGTATGCCCGCCGTCGCCGAGCTCGTCCGCGAGCTGACCGGCGGCAAGGACGCCAACAAGGGCGTCAACCCGGACGAGGTCGTCGCCATCGGCGCCGCGCTCCAGGCCGGTGTCCTCAAGGGCGAGGTCAAGGACGTCCTGCTGCTCGACGTCACCCCGCTGTCCCTCGGCATCGAGACCAAGGGCGGCATCATGACCAAGCTGATCGAGCGCAACACCACGATCCCGACCAAGCGCTCCGAGATCTTCACCACGGCCGAGGACAACCAGCCGTCCGTGCAGATCCAGGTCTACCAGGGCGAGCGCGAGATCGCGGCGTACAACAAGAAGCTGGGCATGTTCGAGCTGACCGGCCTGCCGCCGGCGCCGCGCGGCCTGCCGCAGATCGAGGTCACCTTCGACATCGACGCCAACGGCATCATGCACGTCGGCGCGAAGGACCTCGGCACCGGCAAGGAGCAGAAGATGACCGTCACCGGTGGCTCCGCGCTGCCGAAGGACGACATCGAGCGCATGATGCGCGAGGCCGAGCAGTACGCGGAGGAGGACCACAAGCGCCGCGAGTCCGTCGAGACCCGCAACTCCGCCGAGCAGCTCGTCTACTCGACCGAGAAGTTCATCGCGGACAACACCGACAAGCTCCCCGCCGACGTCAAGGCCGAGGTCGAGACCGCCATCGGCGAGCTCAAGGAGGCCCTGAAGGGCGAGGACATCGCGAAGATCCGCGAAGCCTCGGAGAAGGTCTCCACCACCGCGCAGAAGCTCGGCCAGGCGCTGTACGCCAACGCCGACGCCGCCGCCCCGGCCGGCGAGTCCGCCCAGGCCAAGGACGACGACGTCGTCGACGCCGAGATCGTGGACGACGAGAAGCCCAAGGGCGGTGCGGCATGACGGACAAGCCGCAGGGCGGCAAGCCCGGCGACGACTCCGCCGCCGACGAGGCTGTGATCAAGGCCGCCGAGGAGGCCGCCGCAGCCGGCGCCGCCGACTCCGGCTCCGGTGCTGGCTCCGACGAACTCGCCACTGCCAAGCGGGAGTCGGCCGAGCGCACCGCCGACCTGCAGCGTCTGCAGGCCGAGTACCAGAACTACCGCAAGCGGGTCGAGCGCGACCGGCTGACGGTCCGCGAGATCGCGGTCTCCAACATCCTGGAGTCCCTGATCCCGGTGCTCGACGACATCGGCCGCGCCCGCGAGCACGGCGAGGTCACCGGCGGCTTCAAGTCCGTCGCCGAGTCCCTGGAGACGGTCGTCGCCAAGCTGGGCCTCCAGCAGTTCGGCAAGGAGGGCGAGCCCTTCGACCCGACCATGCACGAGGCGCTGATGCACAGCTACTCCTCGGACGTCACCGAGGACACCTGCGTGCAGATCCTCCAGCCCGGCTACCGCATCGGCGAGCGGATCATCCGCCCCGCCATGGTCGCCGTCGCGGAGCCCCAGCCGGGCACCCAGACCACGGCCGCGCCCGACGGCGAGGCGAAGTCCGGGGACGCGGACAAGTCCGACGGTGGTTCGGACAGCTGACAACCTGTGACAGCTGACAACCAGTGCGCTGCGGAGTCGTACGCCGGCCAGAACGGCGGCCGACTCCGCAGCGCGCTGTCAACAGCGCCCGGTGGAGCGGCTGTTGACAGCGCAGCGAGGATGGACATCGGGAGGTGGCGGCAGCTATGAGCAAGCGCAGCGAGCGAATCGTTGAAAGGCGCGTGTTGCGCGGAGCGGCTGCCGAGCGGAGCGAGGTGGACGCATGAGTGGCAAGGACTACGTGGAGAAGGACTACTACAAGGTCCTCGGCGTGCCCAAGGACGCCACCGCCGCCGAGATCAAGAAGACCTACCGCAAGCTCGCGCGCGAGTTCCACCCGGACGCCAACAAGGGCGACGCCAAGGCCGAGGACCGCTTCAAGGACATCTCCGAGGCCTACGACGTCCTGTCCGACGAGAAGCGCCGCAAGGAGTACGACGAGGCCCGCAGCCTCTTCGCCAACGGCGGCTTCCGGGCCGGCGGCCCCGGCCAGGGCAACGGCAGCTACAGCTTCGACTTCGGCGACCTCTTCAGCGGCAGCCAGAACACCGGCAGCGGCGGGCTCGGCGACGTCTTCGGCGGACTCTTCAACCGCAGCGGCGGCCGGCAGGCCCAGCCCCGGCGCGGCGCCGACGTCGAGACCGAGGTGACCCTCGCCTTCGACGAGGCCGTCGACGGTGCGACCGTCCCGCTGCGGATGACCAGCCAGGCCCCCTGCCGCACCTGCAACGGCACCGGCGCCAAGTCCGGCACCACCCCGCGGGTCTGCCCGACCTGCGTCGGCGCCGGCACCGTCAGCCGCGGCCAGGGCGCGTTCGCGCTCTCCGAGCCGTGCAAGGACTGCCGCGGGCGCGGCATGATCGTCGACGACCCGTGCGTCGACTGCCACGGCAGCGGCCGGGCCAGCTCCGCCCACACCATGCAGGTCCGCATCCCGGCCGGCGTCCAGGACGCCCAGCGCATCCGGCTCAAGGGCAAGGGCGCCCAGGGCGAACGCGGCGGACAGCCCGGCGACCTCTACGTCACCGTGCACGTCGACCCGCACCCCGTCTTCGGGCGCAAGGGGGACAACCTCACCGTCACCGTCCCCGTCACCTTCCCCGAAGCCACCCTCGGCGCCACCATCGAGGTGCCCACGCTGAACGGGCCGGCCGTGAAGCTGAAGCTGCCCCCCGGCAGTGCCAACGGCCTCACCATGCGCGCCCGCGGCAAGGGCGCCACCCGCAAGGACGGCACCCGCGGCGACCTCCTCGTCACCGTCGAGGTCGTGGTGCCGCGGCACATCACCGGGGACGCGCTGAACGCCCTGGAGCAGTACCGCGAGGCCACCGCCTCCGACGACCCGCGAGCCGCCCTGTTCCGGGCGGCGAAGGGAGCGTGACGACCAGATGATCCCCAACAGTCCCATCGGCCCCGGCATCGGTGAAGGCCTGCCCGGCATCGGTGAAGGCCTGCCCGGCGTCGGCGACGGCCTGCCGGGCGACGGCCGCCGCACCCGGCGGCCCACCGCCCCGCCGCAGTACGTCCTCACCGAGGACACCCCGGTGTACGTCATCTCCGTCGCCGCCGAGCTCTCCGGCCTGCACCCGCAGACCCTCCGCCAGTACGACCGCCTCGGTCTGGTCAGCCCCGACCGCACCGCCGGCCGGGGCCGCCGCTACTCCGCGCGCGACATCCAGCAGTTGCGCGAGGTCCAACGGCTCTCCCAGGACGAGGGCATCAACCTGGCCGGCATCAAGCGGATCATCGAGCTGGAGAACCAGGTCACCGCGCTCAAGTCCCGCATCGGCGAACTGGTCGACTCCCTCGACGGCGCCACCAGCGCCCTCCAGCAGCGCGAGGCCGCCGTCCACGCCTCCTACCGCCGCGACCTCGTCCCCTACCAGCCGCCCACCCAGTCCAGCGCCCTGGTCGTCTGGCGCCCCAAGCGCTGAGACTTGGCTGAACACCTCCGGCCGCCGGCTCCCCTCCGCCCGGGGGGTGCCGGCGGCTTGATCGTGGTGAGAGAGTGCTGTCGAACAAATCTGGCCGCCCTCACCGATGCCACCCGATCTGGCATGCTGCACTGCGATTCCGGTATTGGTGCCCGGCAGGTAGTGCAGACACGGCCACGGCAAGGAGCCCGCAGATGAGTGGACGAGAACAGCCCGGTACCGCCGCGATTGGGCCCTCCGTCCTCTCGAAAGAAGCGCGGGAGTTGTATCTGGCGGTCATCCGCGAGAACGGGCGGTTTCCGAAGGACTCCGACCTCGCCAAGGCGGGTGGGGCCCAGGAGGAGTTGGTGGCGATAGGCCTTCTGGTCGCCGACACCGACGAACCCGGTGTCCTCGTCGCGGTCGACCCTCAGCAGCTGTCCGAGAGCCTCTCCGTGACCTGGCAGCGCCAGGCACTCGACCTGCTCACCCGCGCGTCGGCCCTCGCCACCGATCTCCACGACCTGACGGCCGCCTACCACTCACCGGAGCAGGCCGGCGGCGCGATCGAGTACGTGCGGGGAAAGGTGCTGATCAACCAGCGGGTGCAGCAGATCGTCGCCAGCGCCTCGGAGGAGATCCTCGCCGCCCAACCCGGCGGGCCGCGCCCGTCCGAGGCGCTCACCAGCATCCTCGCCCGCGACCTCGAAGCCCTCCGCCTGGGCATCACGCTCAGGACGATCTACCACCCGAGCACCCGGTACCACGCTCCCACCAGGGAGTACGTGGCCACGATAACCAAGGCCGGCGGACGGTTCCGGACGCTGGAGGAGCCCTACACGCGATTGATCGTCATCGATCGCCGAATCGCGGTCATCCCCATCGCCGAGGACCTCAATCTGGCCGCCTTCGTGCACGATCGGGCCGTCATCAGCTACCTGATCAGCGAGATCTTCGAGCGGAACTGGAGCCGGGCGCTGGACTTCGACGGCGCGCGCGCCGTTCCGCAGCAGGTGGTCTCCGGGATGCGGCAGACGATCATCGACCTCATGCTCGAAGGCGTGAACCACCGGGTGATCGCCCGCAGACTCGGCATCAGCGAACGGACGCTCGCGCGGCACCTGGCCGAGATGCGCGACGAGCACAATGTCGAGTCGCTGTTCCAACTCGGGTACGCATTGGCCCGGAACAGCATTCCGACCGACTCCGACAGCTATCACTGACCAAGCGTCGCGGCGGTCTCAGTTCCAGATCGTGTCATTGGCCAGCGCCATGGTCTGAGGCGCTGCCGCATCGTGGGAAACCCCGATGTTCCAGATCGTGTCGTCAGCCGGGCTCGAACCGCTCCCGATGAAAAGCGCCAGACCCACAACGACTGGAACCAGGACAAATCGCACCACCCGGCGTATCCGAGACATGGTGCCCCCTCTCTTTGTTTAAGACTTGGCGCGGGTACCCAGCCATTGTTTCGAACAACCTGCCACATAATGCCGCAAGCCCATGCCGGAAGCCAGGGGGCCTGCTACCCCAGTGCGTCATCTCTCTGCCAGGCATCGAGATGACACCACGGCTCTGTGGACGGTGGCGACGGTCGACAGAGACGATCAGTGCACTCCCCAACCCCTCTCGCGGGAGGGGGAAGACGGGGACACCACAAACAACATGTCCATGACTAGTTCGTTTCGACCACAACGAATGCACAGCAGCATTCCGATAGTCACCACCCAACGGGGCGATCGGCCTGGTTGGCACCTATCCCCGGAGTCGACAATGAGTGAGCCCTACCTGCGAGAGCACGCCGGACAGACCCCCGAGGGCCGGCGTGCGCGTGTGTTCCTGGCCGCGCCGCTGATGCGGCTGACCGGGCCCGCGGACAGTGTGGTGACGCTCGCCAGCCGGACGCGGCTGACGACGCTCCGCACCACCCTGCTCCGCAGCGGTGCCGCCGTGTACAGCGCGCACCACAGTGATGCCTGGACCGTCGCCGGGCAGGCGCCGGAGCCCCGGGTGCCGTCCGACTTCCGGGCCCTGCAGTCCGCGGACCTCGTGTTCGCCTACGTCGGGGCGCCGCTGTCGGCCGGGGTGAGCCTGGAGCTGGGGTGGGCGTCGGCGCTGCGGAAGCCGATCGTCCTCCTCGTCGACGAGGCCATCACGCACAACCCGCTGATCGCCACCATCGAGCAGGTCGCCCCCGTTCTGCCGCTGGTCTTCGACGACACCTGGTCGCAGGAGGCCCTCAACCACACCGTGGAGACCGCGCTCGACTGGGCCGGCATGGCGCTGTCCCTGCGCGAGGGCTTCTGGACCGCCCCCGGTGAGCAGTTCAACGTCCCCCGGCAGCAGCCCCCCGTCGTCGGCCGGGCCGGCTACTGGCCGACCAGCGCCGCCACCGGCTGACCAGCGCTCACCCATCGGGCTCCCCCGTCCGGGCTCCCCGCAGCTGCCAGCCCAGCTGGAACAGCGTCTCCGCGTCGTGCAGTTCGCGCAGCCGGGCGATGTGGCCGGCCACCGTCCGCTCGCTGAGACCGAGGCGGCCGGCGATGGCGCGCTGGGTGAGGCCTTGGGCGAGGAGCCGGCCGACCTGCTCGTGGGCCGTCGACTCGGGAGCGGACGCCTGGTCGGGGTTCCAGAGGAGGCGGCCGGAGCGGGCCCAGTCCCGTTCGAACACGGCCAGGAAATGGTCGACGGTCGCCGGATCCTCGATGAAGGTCGCGCTCCGGAGGTCGTCGGCGGACTGGAGCACGGCGATCCGGCGGTCGAAGATGTGCAGGTGGCGGAACGGCTCGGCCAGGACCCGGAAGCGGGCGCCCAGTTCGGTGCCGCGGGCGGTGTGGTCGGCGGTCGCCTGGTCCCGGACGGCGCCGGGTGCGTAGATCACCCGGATCCGGCCGCCCCGGCCGCAGAACCGGCCGATCCGTTCCAGGGCGTCCTCCAACTGGTGGGCGTGGCGGGGCCGGCCGGGCTGGGCGACGAGGATCTCCTGGCGGCAGTCCGCCTCCACCTCGGCGAATCGCCGGATGACCGCGCCGAGGCCCTGGACGTGATGCACCGTACCGGCGCGGTCGGTCGGGCGCGGGGCCGTGTCGTAGGCCTTGGTCAGGTCGTCGAGGGCCTGCGGGAGTTGCGCGGCCTGGACCAGTAGCCGGGTGCCTTCGGCCCGGAGCTCGGCACTGATCCGGTCGCCGACCGTACGCGGGTTGACGGCGGTGCAGACGTCGGATTCGGGCCGGGCGAGCAGCAGCCCGAGCGCGAGCAGGTGTTCCAGGGCCGGCCGGTCGGCGTCGGCCACCTCGGCCCGGTCGATCCAGCCGCCGTGCCGGAGGATGCGCAGGTACAGGTCGTGTGCGGCCTGGTCGGGCCGCCCGGTGCCGCGCCCGTGCATCACGGCACCCGCCGACGGGCGGCGTCGGCCGCCGACCGGAGCTGCCAGCCGAGTTGGAAGAGCGTCTCGGCGTCGTACAGTTCGCGCAGCCGGGCGATGTGGCCGGCCACCGTGCGTTCGCTCAGGCCGAGGCGGGTGGCGATGGCACGCTGGGTGAGGCCCTGGGCGAGGAAACGGCCGACCTGGTCGGGCAGGGAGTCGGCCGGCTCGGGGGCTTCCGGGCCACGGGCCCAGCGGACCCGGGCGGCGCGCTGCCAGTCGCGTTCGAAGGCGTCGGCCATGAAGTCGACCACCACCGGGTCCTCGACGAAGGCCGCGCGGCTGTTGTCGGACGCGGCGGGGATGACGGCCACCTTCCGGTCGTAGATCAGGACCCGCCGGAACGGCTCGCCCAGCACCCGGTACCGGCAGCCGACCTCGGCGGCCGCGGCGGCGAAGGCGGCGGTCGCCGGGTCGGCGGCCGCCGCCGGCTCGTAGATGCCCCGGACGGTGCCGCCGCGCTCGGCGAGTCGCCGCATCCGGTCGAGGGCGTCCGGGAGCCCCTCGACGGGCCGGGCCCCGCCGGGCTGGGCGGCCAGCATCTCCTGCGAGCACTCGGCGTCGAGTTGGGCCAGGCGCAGGCGGATCTGTTCGAAGCCGTGCACGTACGTGACCTCGACGGAGCACTCGGGGTGGCGCGGCGTGACGTCGAAGGCCTGCGCCAACTCGGCGAACTGCTCGGGCGTTTCGTCCGCCCTGGCCAGCAATTCGCCACCCGTGGACCGCAGTTCGGACCCGATTCGGCCGATGACGACACGCGGGTTCACCGCGGCGTAGGCCGCGTCCTCGACCCTCGGGACGACCAGTCCGAGGTCGAGCAACCGCTCCAGGACCGGTTCGTCACCCGGAGGCAGGTCGGCCGCCCGGAGGATGCCGCCGTTGCCGACGACGGCGAGGTACAGCGCCCGAGCGGCGTCGTCGGGCAGCGGAGAGTCGGGCAGGGGGCAGGTCGACGGGTCGGTCATGGGGCTCCCCCCGGAGCTGCCGGCCGAGGTGGAAGAGGGTCGGGGCGGCCGCCGTTGCGGACGGCGGTGAGGTGGAGGGCGGTGAGGTGGACGGCGGTGAGGTGGACGGCGGGCCGCTCGGCGGGGCCGGGTTCATCGGTCATCGCGGGCGCCTCTCATCAGCCAGCCGAGTTGGAAGAGGGTCTGGGCTCCGTGGCGGTCGCGGAGGCGGGAGATGTGGGCGGCGACGGTGCGTTCGCTGAGGCCGAGGCGGGTGGCGACGGCGCGCTGGGTGAGGCCGCGGGCGAGGAGGCGGCCGATCCGGTCGGGGACGGTGCGGGTGGGGCCGAGGGTGGCGGCGGTGTCGGCGGTTTCGGCGCGGGCCCAGTCGCGTTCGAAGGCGCCGACCAGGAAGGTGATGGCGGCCGGATCGGTGATGAAGGCGGCGGTGCTGTTGTCGTCGTTGGCGGAGATCACGGCGACGGCGCGGTCGAAGACGAGCAGCCGCTGGAACGGCTCGTCGAGCACGCGGATGAGGGAGCCGTGCCGGGTGACCTCCTCGACGTAGGCGAGGGCGGGCGGGTCGGCGAGGGCGACGGGCTGGTAGATGGTGCGCAGGGAGCAGCCGCGCTGGAGCAGGTGGACGTCCTGGAGGAGGGCGACCTGCAGGGTGCCGGCGGGGCGGTGGCCGGGTTGGGCGGCGAGGACTTCGGAGCGGCAGTCGGAGGCGAGCTGGGAGATCCGCTGGCGGATGTGGACGTGGCCCTCGACGTGGACGGCGCCGCCGGCCCGGCCGGAGGGCCGGGGCATCGCGTCGTAGGCGCGGGTGAGGCCGTCGAGGGCGCCGGGGAGGTTCTCGGCGCGGACCAGCAGCCTGGTCGCCTCGCTGCGGAGTTCGGCGCCCAGGCGGTCGGTGACGGAGCGTGGGCTGATGGCGGTGTAGCAGTGGTCCATCGGGTTGGCGATGAGCAGGCCGAGGTCGACGAGCTGCTGGAGCGCGGCCTGGTCGGCGTCCGGGGTGTCGGCGAACGGGATGCGTCCGCCCCGGGCGAGGATCGCCAGGTAGAACTGCCGGGCGGCCTCGTCGGGCTCCTCGCCCGGGGGCTGTCCGTGCTGCGGCGCGACCGCCGGTTCCACCGTCACGTCGCACACTCCCTGCCGGACGCTTCTCCCTCGTTGCCGCCGTCGCGCCGTCCGGCGCGGGGCTCGGCGGTCACGGTACCGGGCTGACGGCGGCCTCCGGGGTCCGGGTGCCGTCGCACTCCGGGGGGCCCGGGGGCCACCGTCGCTACGCCCATGCCCAGGCGCTTCCGTCGAGGCGGAGCAGCAACGCCTCGACGGCTCCGGTTCCGGGGGCCATCACCACACATGGCGCCCCGACCGGCGCTCTTCCCCCCCGTTTCACGCGTGCGGGACGTTGCACCCGTGGTCAGTTTCGAAGAGCAAGTCGCCACCATCGGGCTGCGGTGCCCGGTCGGCCTGGCGTGACTCCACCCTCACAGTGTGACGGCCGGTGAACAAGTGTCGCCCGAGTGCAGGTTCGCGCAATTGCAGCTATCTGCACGGCGGGTGGGGCGGGCGGGGTCGAGCGGCGGGACGGGTTCCGGTAAAGGCCGAGGCCAGCGGGGCTCGCGGGGGGCACCCGCCCGTACGGTCGGTCGGCCGCGCGCGGTCGGGCAGCGGGTGCGGGTTCCTGCAACGGCGGCGTGCGGCGGGAATCGTCAGGCACGCGCCAGCAGCCGTCCGCGGGCGAGCCCGGCGGCGGTCCCGCCGGCGGCGAGCACCCAGGCGGTGGCCAGCAGCAGGTAGAGCCCGGTGGCGATCGCGGTGAAGCCGCCGAACCCGGTGTGCCGGGCGAGCGCGGAGGCGCCGGTGACGCAGGTGCCGATCGGGAAGGTGTACGCCCACCAGGTCATCGCGAACGGCATGCCGGCCCGGCGGGCGCGCAGGTTGGCGGTGAGCGCGACGGCCAGCCAGAGCATCGCGACGCCGAGCACCGCGACGCCGTACAGCTCGGCGAAGGGGAGCATGGCGGGGGCCAGCGCGGGCAGCACCGGGCGGGCGGCGTCGGCGAGTTGGTGGACGGCGGTGACGGACTGGCCGAGCGGGCCGAGCACCAGGAACAGCGAGGGGGTGAGCACCAGGGTGGGCAGCTTGCTGTGGAACAGCCCGGTGAAGACCACGGGCAGCAGCACCAGGGTGGCCAGCAGGCCGATCCCGAAGAGGGCCCAGCAGGCGTACAGCATGGTCTGCTGCGCCAGCCCGGCCGGCAGGTGCGGGATGAGGGCCGGGCCGGTGGCGGAGGCGACCAGCGGGGCGACCACCGGCAGCAGCCAGGTCGGGTTGGCCTCCAGGGCGGAGACCGGGTGCCGGGTGATCATCAGGTACGGGATGCCGCCGGCGACGGCCAGCGCGTACAGGGTGCCGACGCCCCACAGCACGGCGTCGACGGCGACCGCGGGGCCGGTGCCGATCACCCGGGAGCCGAGCAGCAGGGTGCCGAGGCCGACCGAGAGCAGGGCCATCGGCGGGCAGCCGTAGAAGACGGCGGTGGCCGGGTTGTCCAGCAGCTGGGTGCGGGCGGCCTCGCGGTGCCGGGTGAGGTGGACCAGCCGGGCCGCGCCCAGCACCAGCAGGGCGGCGAGTCCGAGCGCCCACATCACCTCGCCGAAGCCGATCAGCCCGGGCAGCCGCAGCGGCAGGACGGCCGCGCCGTTGCCCAGGATCGCGGTGCCCATGACGGCGGCGTACCAGTTGGGGCCGAGCTGGGCGAGGTCGAGGCGGGCACGCAGCGAGGAACGGGAGGGGCGGGTGAGCGGGCGGGCATCGGCCAAGGTGGACATGGTTCCACCGTGCCGCCCCGGGCCGGGCTCCGGTAGCGCCGCGGGCTCTATGAGGACATAGCCTGGACCTATGGCCCTCTCCCCCCGCGTCCCCGAGCTCGGCGCCCTGGAACTGCTGCTCGCGGTGGCCCGGCTGGGCAGCGTCGGGCGGGCCGCGGCCGAACTGGGCGTGAGCCAGCCGACCGCCAGCGCCCGGATCAAGGGCATGGAGCGGCAGATCGGCGTCCCGCTGCTGGAGCGCTCCCCCCGGGGCAGTCGGCCGACCGCGGCGGGGCGGCTGGTGGTCGAGTGGGCCGGGCACGTGGTGGAGGCGGCGCAGGCGCTGGACGCCGGGATCGACGCGCTGCGCGAGCGGCGGGACGCCAAGCTGCGGGTGGTGGCCAGCCTGACCGTCGCCGAGTACCTGATGCCGGGCTGGCTGCTGGCCCTGGCCGAGGCCAGTCCGGGCACGGCGGTGACGCTGCGGACGGCGAACTCGGCGGAGGTCGCCGGGCACGTGCTGGCCGGGGACGCCGACCTCGGCTTCGTCGAGGGCCCGTCCACCCCGCCCGGGCTGGCCGGCGCCGTGGTGGCGGCGGACCGGCTGGTGGTCGTGGTGGCGCCCGGCCACCCGTGGGCGTGCCGCCGGACGCCGCTGACCGGGCCGGAGCTGGCCGCCACCCCGCTGGTGCTGCGCGAATCGGGCTCGGGCACCCGGGAGGTGCTGGAGATGGCGCTGGCGCCGTACGGGGGCGCGGTGCGGCCCCGGCTGGAGCTGGCCTCGTCCACCGCGCTGAAGGCGGCGGCGATGACCGGGGCCGGGCCGGTCTGCCTGAGCGAGCTGGCGGTGATGGAGGAGTTGGCCGTCCGGCGGCTGGTGGCCGTCCCGCTGGCCGAGGGGCTGGACCTGCGGCGGCCGCTGCGCGCGGTGTGGCCGGCCGGGCAGCGGCCGAGCGGGCCGGCCCGGGAGCTGCTGGGGCTGACCCGCCAGGTGCCCCGCGCGCAGCGGGTGGAACGCACGGAACGCGCGGAACGGGCGTAAAAACTTGAGCGGAATAGACTCAACTTAGTGCATGCTGTAAGTAGCAGCATTGAAGGACGACGAGGGAGGACCCCCCAGCAGTGGACGCCAGCAAGTTCACCACCAAGACGCAGGACGCCCTGTCCGCCGCGATCCGGCAGGCGGGCGCGGCCGGGAACCCGGACGTCAAGCCGGTGCACATCCTGATCGCCCTGCTGGAGCAGCCCGAGGGCATCGCCCGGCCGCTGCTGGAGGCCGTCGGGGCGGACGTCACCCGGATCGACGCCGAGGCCCGCCGCCAGCTGACCGCCCTGCCCAGCGCGATGGGCTCGACGGTCGCCGCGCCGCAGCTCGCCCGGGACACCCTCGCGGTGCTCACCGAGGCCGGCAAGCGCGCCGACGACCTGGACGACCAGTACGTCTCCACCGAGCACCTGATGGTCGGCCTGGCCGCCGAGGGCGGGCCGGTCGCCGAACTGCTGGCGCAGCAGGGCGCGACGGCGAAGGGCCTGCTCGCCGCGTTCAAGGACGTGCGCGGCAGCGGCCGGGTCACCTCTCCGGACCCTGAGGGCACCTACAAGGCACTGGAGAAGTACGGCACCGACCTGACCCAGGCCGCCCGGGACGGCAAGCTCGACCCGGTGATCGGCCGGGACCAGGAGATCCGCCGGGTCGTCCAGGTGCTCTCCCGCCGGACCAAGAACAACCCGGTGCTGATCGGCGAGCCGGGCGTCGGCAAGACCGCGGTGGTCGAGGGCCTGGCCCAGCGCATCGTCGCCGGCGACGTGCCGGAGTCGCTGCGCGGCAAGCGGCTGGTCTCGCTGGACCTCAGCGCGATGGTCGCGGGCGCCAAGTACCGCGGCGAGTTCGAGGAGCGGCTGAAGGCCGTCCTGAACGACATCAAGCAGAGCGACGGCCAGGTCGTCACCTTCATCGACGAGCTGCACACCATGGTCGGCGCGGGCGCCGGCGGCGACTCCGCGATGGACGCCGGCAACATGCTCAAGCCGATGCTGGCCCGCGGCGAGCTGCGGATGGTCGGCGCCACCACGCTGGACGAGTACCGCGAGCGGATCGAGAAGGACCCGGCCCTGGAGCGCCGCTTCCAGCAGGTGCTGGTCGGCGAGCCCAGCGTGGAGGACTCGATCGCCATCCTGCGCGGTCTCAAGGGCCGCTACGAGGCACACCACAAGGTGCAGATCGCGGACGCCGCGCTGGTCGCCGCGGCCACCCTGTCCAACCGCTACATCACCTCCCGCTTCCTGCCCGACAAGGCGATCGACCTGGTCGACGAGGCGGCCTCCCGGCTGCGGATGGAGATCGACTCCTCCCCGGTCGAGATCGACGAACTCCAGCGCTCCGTCGACCGGTTGAGGATGGAGGAGCTGGCCCTGGAGAAGGAGTCGGACGCCGCCTCGATCGACCGGCTGGCCCGGCTGCGGCGCGATCTCGCCGACAAGAACGAGCAGTTGAGCGCCCTGACCGCGCGCTGGGAGCAGGAGAAGAAGAGCCTCAACCGGGTCGGCGAGCTCAAGGAGCGGCTGGACGACCTGCACGGCGCGCTCGAACGGGCCCAGCGCGACGGGGACTTCGAGCGGGCGTCGAAGCTGATGTACGCGGAGATCCCGGCCGCCGAGACGGAGCTCACCGAAGCCCAGGAGCGGGCGGCGGACCAGGACGCCTCCGCCTCGATGGTGAAGGAGGAGGTCGGCCCGGACGACGTGGCCGACGTGGTCGCCTCCTGGACGGGCATCCCGGCCGGCCGCCTGCTGGAGGGCGAGAGCGCCAAACTCCTGCGCATGGAGGAGGAGTTGGGCGAGCGCCTGATCGGCCAGGCGGAGGCCGTGCGAGCGGTCTCGGACGCGGTGCGCCGCACCCGTTCCGGCATCGCCGACCCGGACCGCCCGACCGGCTCGTTCCTCTTCCTCGGCCCGACCGGCGTCGGCAAGACCGAACTCGCCAAGGCCCTGGCCGACTTCCTCTTCGACGACGAGCGGGCCATGGTCCGGATCGACATGAGCGAGTACGGCGAGAAGCACTCCGTCTCCCGCCTGGTCGGCGCCCCGCCCGGGTACATCGGCTACGAGGAGGGCGGCCAGCTCACCGAGGCGGTGCGCCGCCGCCCGTACAGCGTGGTGCTGCTGGACGAGGTGGAGAAGGCCCACCCGGAGGTCTTCGACGTCCTGCTCCAGGTGCTGGACGACGGCCGGCTCACCGACGGCCAGGGCCGCACGGTGGACTTCCGCAACGCGATCCTGATCCTCACCTCCAACCTGGGCAGTCAGTACCTGGTCGACCCGGCCACCCCGGAGGACCGGAAGAAGGCCCTGGTGCTGGACTCCGTCCGGGCCGCGTTCAAGCCCGAGTTCCTCAACCGGCTGGACGACATCGTGGTCTTCGACCCGCTGGGCACCGCCGAGCTGAGCCGGATCGTCGACCTCCAGGTGGCCCGCCTCGGCGACCGGCTGCGCGAGCGGCGGCTCACCCTGGACGTCTCCGAGGCCGCCCGCGACTGGCTGGCCCTCACCGGCTACGACCCGGCGTACGGCGCCCGCCCGCTGCGCCGGCTGGTCCAGTCCGCGATCGGCGACCAGTTGGCCCGGGCCATCCTGTCCGGCCAGGTGCACGACGGGGACACCGTCCTGGTCGAGCGGGACGAGGAGGGCGACCGCCTCACCGTCCGCAGCCGCGGACTGCTGGAGAAGTAGCACCACCAGACCGGGCCGCCCGCACTGTCATGCGGGCGGCCCGGTCAACACCCTTGCGGCACAGCACAGTTGACGACCCACTCGGCCGCGGTCGCACCCCGCCGCGCCCCGCCGGCGCCCCGGCCACGGCACCCTTCCAGCCGGACACGCTCCGTCACCATCACCGCTTGCGGCGGGCGTCGGAGCGCCCCGGACGAAGATCGACGCGTGGCCGGGTGCCCCTGTGAGGCAGGCCCCGGATGAGGCAGGATGGGAAGTGGAAAGGGCGGCCTCTCATTGCCGGCCACCACGTGCACTGAGGAAGAGGACCCCATGAGCATCGACCCGTCGTCCATCCCGTCGTTCGGCGCGCCCCAGGGCGGCGGCCAGCCCGGCGACCAGGGGCGGCCGGCCGGCCCGCCGCCGATCATCGTCCCGGACCAGGGCCTGGTGACCCAGCTGCTGGACCAGATGCAGCTCAAGCACGTCGTGGACGAGGAGGGCGACCTCACCGCCCCCTGGGAGGGCTTCCGCGTCTACTACATGTTCCGCGGCGAGCAGAAGGAGCTCTTCGCGGTGCGCGCCTTCTACGACCGCGCGTACCCGCTGGAGAAGAAGGGC
The DNA here is from genome assembly GCF_042677305.1 of Kitasatospora sp. NPDC127121. Classification (NCBI taxonomy): domain Bacteria; kingdom Bacillati; phylum Actinomycetota; class Actinomycetes; order Kitasatosporales; family Streptomycetaceae; genus Kitasatospora; species Kitasatospora sp. NPDC127121. Next base: position 22,294 of record NZ_JBHXTQ010000024.1, read on the forward strand.
GAGATCCTCGACCTCATCGACGAGTGGAACCGCGAGACCCTCTGGCCCAAGGTCTACACCCACACCCACGAGGACGGCGTGGTCCGCCTGATCGGCGAGGCCCAGATGATCGTCGGCACCGGCGTCAACCTGGACTACTTCGTCACCACCACCGCCAACTGGACCCAGGCCGCCGTCGGCTTCGAGCAGTGGATCGTCGAGCGCCTCGGCCTGCAGAACGAGATCGAGGGCGAGGACGGCGAGACCCCCGAGGGCACCAACGAGGCGTGACCCTGCCCGCCCCGCGAGCGCACGGCCCGACCACTTGGCCCCAGGTGGTCGGGCCGTCCTTGTCCCCGGCCCCCGGCTGACCCAGGATGGGGCCGACGACGACGCGTGAGGAGCCACCGATGGGCAACAGGCCGCTGCTGAACCGCCGACTGGCCGGTATGGGGACGACCATCTTCGCCGAGATGTCGGCCCTGGCCACGGCCACCGGCTCGATCAACCTCGGCCAGGGCTTCCCCGACACCGACGGCCCGGCTTCGGTGGCCCGGGCCGCTGCCGACGCCGTGCTGAACGGCCGCGGCAACCAGTACCCGCCCGGCCCCGGCATCCCCGAGCTGCGCGCCGCGATCGCCGAGCACCAGCAGCGCTTCCACGGCCTCTCCTACGACCCGGACACCGAGGTGCTGGTCACCGCCGGCGCCACCGAGGCCATCGCCGCCACCCTGCTCGCCCTGCTGGAGCCCGGTGACGAGGTGATCGCCCTCGAACCCTTCTACGACTCCTACGCCGCCTGCATCGCCATGGCCGGCGCCACCCGCCGCCCGCTCACCCTGCGCGCCCCGGACTTCCGCCCCGACCTGGACGAACTGCGCACCCTGATCACCCCGCGCACCCGCCTGCTGCTGATCAACACCCCGCACAACCCGACCGGCACCGTGCTCACCGCCGACGAGCTGGCCGCCATCGCCGCCCTCGCCGTCGAACACGACCTGCTGGTCGTCACCGACGAGGTCTACGAGCACCTCGTCTTCGGCGCCACCCACCACCCGATCGCCGCCCTGCCCGGCATGCGCGAGCGCACCGTCTCCATCTCCTCCGCCGGCAAGACCTTCTCCTTCACCGGCTGGAAGGTCGGCTGGGTCACCGCGAACCCGGCCCTGGTCACGGCCGTCCGCACGGCCAAGCAGTACCTCACCTACGTCAGCGCCGGCCCCTTCCAGTACGCCGTCGCCGAGGCGCTGCGGCTGCCCGACAGCTACTTCGACGGCTTCCGCGCCGACCTGCTCCGCAAGCGCGACCTGCTGGTCGACGGGCTCACCGCGGCCGGCTTCCGGGTGTTCACCCCCGAGGGCACGTACTTCATCACCACCGACATCACCCCGCTCGGCGAGAAGGACGGCATCGAGTTCTGCCGCGCCCTGCCGGAGCGCTGCGGCGTCGTCGCCATCCCGAACGCCGTCTTCTACGACAACACCGAGGCCGGCCGAAGCCTGGTCCGCTTCACCTTCTGCAAGCAGGACTCCGTGCTGGAGGAAGCGGTGTCACGGCTCCAGCGCCTCTGAGCCGTCGCCCGGCCGCCGCCCGAGGCCGGACAGGTGGGCGTTCAGGATCGCCCGGGCCTCGGGTGCGGTGAGGCGGCCGACGAGGACGTGCGTGGTGAGCCCGTCGGCAAGGGCCAGCAACGTCTTCGCCTCCCGGGCGGCGTCCGGCCCGGCCGCCGGCGAGGCCTCGGCGATCAGCCGGGCGAACAGGCCCTCCAGGGCGGCGTAGTCGGCGTTCAGCGGGCCCGCCAGCCGCTCGTCGACGGCGGCCTGTGCGACGAAGGCCAGCCAGACCCGCGCCTGGGAGCGCTGTCCGTCGCCGAGCAGCGCCACCTCGGCGGCCGCGTGTGCCAGGGCGGCGGCGGGCGAGGGCGCCGGGTCGTCGGCGGGGTACGCCTGGACCCGGGCGGTGATCTGCTCGCCGACGTGGCCGAGGGCGAAGCGGAGCATCTCGTCCTTGGTGCGGAAGCAGCGCTGGACGGCGCCGGTCGACACCTGCGCGCGGTCGGCCACGTCGCGCAGGGTCACCCCTTCCAGGCCGCGTTCGTCGGCGAGCCGGCAGACGGCCTCGGCGATCCGTCGGCGTCGGCCGTCGTGGTCCACCTGTCTGGGCACGGGCGCCCCTCCGATTTATTCGATGCACTCGTATCGGTTCCCAGGCTACGGTACCGATACGAGCGCATCGGAACGAGGAGGGGAGTACGTCATGCAGGACGCCCTGTGGCGACTGACGGCCACCGCGCAGGCGGCGGCGGTACGCGGCAAGGAGGTCTCGGCCGTCGAACTGCTCGACAGCCACCTGGAGCGGATCAGCGCGGTGAACCCGCAGGTGAACGCCGTCACCCAGGTCCTGGCGGAGCGCGCCCGGGCACAGGCCCAGGAGCTCGACCGGCGCCTGGCCGCGGGCGAGGACCCCGGCCCGCTGGCGGGCGTGCCGTTCACCGTGAAGGAGACCACCGCCATCGAGGGCGTGGCCACCACCTTCGGGGTGCCGCGCTTCCGCGACCTGGTGGCGCGGGCCGACGCTCCCCCGGTCGCCCGGCTGCGCGCGGCCGGGGCCGTACCGATCGGGCACAGCAACATGCCCACCATGATCCTGGCCGGGATGCACACCCGCAGCGAGCTCTACGGCGACACCGCCAACCCGTGGGACCGCGGCCGCACCCCGGGCGGGAGCAGCGGCGGCGACGGCGCGGCCGTCGCGACCGGCCTGGCCGCGCTCGGGCTCGGCAACGACTCCGGCGCGTCCATCCGCGTCCCGGCCTCGTTCTGCGGGGTCGCCGGGCTGAACCCGTCCAGCGGCCGGTTCCCCGCCGACCACCGCGCGTTCGGGCCGCAGGACCCGGGGCCGGCCTCCCAGTGGCTGGTCTCCGACGGCCCGCTCGCCCGGAGCGTCGCCGACCTGCGGCTGGCCTACGAGGTGCTGGCCGGCCCCGATCCGCGCGACCCTCGCGCCCTGCCCGTGCCGCGCTACGGCGAGCCGCTGCCCGGGCCGGTGACGGTCGCGGTGGTGGCCGATCCGGGCGGCCACGGCGTCCACCCGACCGTCCGGGCCGCGGTCGACCGCGCGGCGGCGGCGCTGCGGGACGCCGGGTACGACGTGCGCGAGGTGGCGGACGTCCCGCGGCTCGACGAGGCCCTGGAGGTGTGCGACCGGATCACCATGACCGAGTTCGCGCCCAAGTGGCCCGCCGTACGCTCCCTGCTCGGCCCGGGCGGCGACCGCTACATCGAGCTGACGATGGCCCGCACCCCGCCCGCGACGGCCGCCGAACTCATGGAGCTGATGGGGAGCTGGCTGGGCATCCGCCGCTCCTGGGCCGAATTCCTGGACGAGTACCCGCTGCTGCTCGGACCGGTGTTCACCGAACCGCCGGTCGAGCCGGGCATCGAGTCCCGGGACGCGGCCGGGTGGGAGCTGGTCCGCACGGCGATGCGGCTGTGCAAGGTGACCAGCTTCGCGGGGCTGCCCGCGGTGGCGGTGCCCACCGGCCTGGCCGACGGACTGCCGACCGGGGTGCAGCTCGTCGGGCGGGCGTTCCGGGAGGACCTCTGCCTGGAGGCGGCGCAGGCGGTCGAGGACCGGCTCGGGGTCCTCGCGCCGATCGACCCCCGGCCGTGAATCGACCCCGGCCGCGAGGGGAGCAATGATGGCCCGGCGAGTGGGCCCAGTTCTTCTCAACTCGCCTGACAGTCATGGTTGGTTGACGTCTGGTTGACGATTGAATGATGCCTGTGAGGCAATTCCCTCAACCTCGGCGGAACGCTCCGACCGCCCTGCCCGCCCGGTGCGTGCAGGGCGGTGGCGCACGAGGCGCGTGCCCGGCGCACTACCAGCGTGCACGGCGCACGACCCGGCCATAGGGGCGCGCGCTGTGCAGAGTCGCACACCGGGTCGATCAGAGCCGGGAAGCAGGTGTGCTCGAAACGGTGAATGCTTGACAAAGTTGGGTAAATCACCGGCGGACCCGGCGTATTCATGCTTCTCTGCTGCTGAATCTCCAGCCGGAATCCCTCCTTCCACGGTCGGCCGCGCCCAGGGCCGCACAGCCACGAACAGCCTCGCCATCGCCTAGGCCTACTCGGTGCTGCTCGGCGGGCGCGCACGGAGCTGAAACGCGGAGCCGAGCATGCTCACCACACTGCAGACCTCCTACACGGACACCCGCGCCGGTGACCTGGCCTGGTGCCTGGGCGGCGACCCGCTGCCCGCTCTCGCGGTCCGCGACCTGAGACTCGACGGAGGCGGCCACCCCGCCACGGCCGGCACCCTCCAGCTGCGACTGCTGGGCGCTTCGCACCAGGTGGTGATCGCCGCCGGCCCCGGCGAGTGCCTGGAGACCGTCGCCTGCCTGCCCGGCCGCCGCACCCCGCTGCCGGCCCGGGTGGCCAAGCAGGTCGGCGGCTGGGAGTACGAGTTCGCGGCCCGGATCGAGGCGCTGCCCCCGCACGACTTCGCGGCCCGCGCCCAGGAACTGCTGGCCCTGGTCGAGGGCCACCCGCGCGGCCTGGCCGGGGTGTTCCCGGGCGACCCGAGCGCCTTCACCGCGCTGGTCACCCAGGGCGGCGCCGACCGGCTGCTCTGGCGGACCTGGCACGCCTACCCGCAGGAGGGCCGGCTGGTCTGCACCCGCTCCTCGCTGGTGGTGTCCGGGGCATGACCGCCGGCCGCCCGACCAGGGTCACGGATCCCTCCATGGCCCATGAATCGCACGCAGGAACGATTCGTCAATCCGGCGTCCCGCACTGTCCGTCGAATGGGCGCAGCTATCCGTCCCGAACGTCCCCTAGCGTTTGTTCGTGATCAACCATCCGGCCGGTCCACCCGCCCGCTCGCGAGTGGACCTCGACGACGGCGCCCCACCCCGGCCCGGGCGGAGCCTCGCCCCCCTGCCCGCCCGCCGTCGGTCCCGGCTGCGCTCCCACCCCCGACTGGCCCGCCTCACCGTCCTGCTCGCCGCGTTCGTCTGTGCGGCCTGCGGACTCGTCTACGAACTCGAACTCGTGGCGCTCGGCGACTACCTGATCGGGGACGCGGTCACCCAAACCTCTGTCGTGCTCTCCGTCATGGTGTTCGCGATGGGCCTCGGCTCGCTCCTCGCCAAACGCCTCACCCGGCAGCCCGCCACCGCCTTCGCCCTGGTCGAATGCGCCCTCGCGCTCACCGGCGGCCTCTCCGTCCTCGCGCTCTACTCCTGCTGGGCCTGGATCGGCCGCTACCAGGCCGCCATGGTCGGCCTCACCTGCCTCATCGGCATCCTCATCGGCGCCGAGATCCCGCTCCTGATGACCCTCATCCAGCGGATCCGGCGCGAGGACGCCGGCCGCGCCGCCGCCGACCTCTTCGCCGCCGACTACGTGGGCGCGCTGATCGGCGGCCTCGCCTTCCCCTTCCTCATCCTCCCCGGCCTCGGGCCCGGCGACGGCGCCCTCGTCACCGGCGCCGTCAACGCCGTCGCCGGAGCCGCCGTCGTGCTCTGGCTCTTCCGCGAGGAACCCGCCCCCCGGATACGGCTCCTGCTCTGGGGCGGCTGCGCGCTCGTCCTCGCCCTGCTCGCCGCGGCCGCCGCCGGCTCCGGCGCCATCGAACGCGCCGCCCGGCACGCCCTCTACGGCGCCCAGGTCCGCTTCGCCGCCCGCAGCCACTCCCAGGAGATCGTGCTCACCGGCCCCGCCGAAGGCCCGCTCCGGCTCTACCTGAACGGCCGTCTCACCGTCTGCGGACCCGACGAGTACCGCGGCAACGAAGCCCTGGTCCACCCGGCGATGGCCGCCGGCCCGGACGCCCGCGTCCTGCTCCTCGGCGGCGGCGACGGCCTCGCCCTGCGCGAGGTGCTCCGGCACCGCGGCGTCCGCTCCGTCCGGCTCGTCGACGCCGACCCCGCACTCCCCCGGCTCGCCCGCACCGACCCCGGGCTCGCCGCCCTCACCGACCACTCCCTCGACGACCCCCGCGTCCACGCCACCGCCGCCGACCCGATGGCCTGGCTGCGCGGCGCCACGACCGGCGGACCGTACGACGTGGTGCTCGCCGACCTGCCCGCGCCCGCCGACGGCGGACCGGTCACCTTCCACTCCCAGGAGTTCTACGGCCTCGCCACCCGGCTGCTCTCCCCCGGCGGCCGCGTCGCCGTCCGGGCCGGCGGCGACCCGGGCGGCCTCTGGCCGATCGAGTCCGGCCTGCGCACGGCAGGGCTGCAGACCGTCCCGTACGCCGTCCAGGGCAGCGCCACCGCGAGCTGCCGCCCCGACCCGCCGGGCGCCGCCCAGACCTTCCTCCTCGCGGCCGCCGCCCGGCCCCCGCTCACCCTCGCCCCCGACGCCCCACCGCCCCGCGCCCTCACCCCCGACGCCCTCCGCGGCTCCGCCACCCGCCTCGCCGCCCTCCGCCCCGCCCACCCCCCGGCCGCCCTCACCCTGCTCGGCCCCCGCTGAGCCGGGGGCGCGGGGCGGGACGCCGGTGGTCCCGGGGAAGTCGGGTGGCGGTGGGTAGGGACCGGGCGGGGTCGGGTCGGTAGGCTCCCTGACATGGAGCATGAGGTTGTCGTCCCGATGCCCGCCGAGTTGGTGCGGCAGGCCTTGCAGGATCCGGCTCTGCTGGCCCGTAGCGTGCCGGGGCTGAGCACCGAACCGGCCGCGGTCGGCGCAGGGCCGGCGGAGGAGATCGGCGGCCGGCTGAAGCTGCGCATCGGCGGCTCCACCATCACGTACAAGGGCGTGCTGTCCCTGATCGAGGGACGCGAGGGCGTGCTGACCGTGTTCGCCGAGGGCCAGGAGGCCCGCGGCAGCGGCGAGGCGACCGCCACCGTCCGGGTCAGCGTCGCGGACGGCGCCGAGGACGGCACCGCGGTGGTCCGCTTCACCGGCGACCTGAGCGCCACCGGCCGGCTCACCGAGTTCGACGAGGAGACCCTCGACGCCGCCGGGCGCCGCCTGCTGGACCGGTTCGCCACCGCGCTCGCCTCCCCGGACGCCGAGCCCGAGCCGGAGAGCGAGAACGACGGCGAGGGCGACCCGGAGACCGGCAGCGAAGCCGGCAGCGAAGCCGAGGCCGGGACCGACGCCAGCGTGGTGTTCATCGAGGAGCACCAGGACCAGCCCGGCGACGACCTCGACGACGACCTGTCCGACCTGATCGCCTTCTCCGACGCCGACGCCGAGCGCTTCGGCCTGCCCACCGGCGGCGGCGACGAGGACGGGCCCGAGGAGGGCGTCGCCGAGGAGCTCCCCGCCGAGCCGCTCTTCGAGTACGAGGAGGAGCCGGCGGGCGGCGGCCCGGTGCGCCGCAGCATCGTCGGCCGCTCGGCCGAGGAGGTGGACCACGCGCCGCCGCGCGGGCGGTACGCCCCGGCGCTGCCGGCCCGCAGTGCCCGGGCCCGGGCGGCGTCCCGGTGGGGCGGCGAGGCCGGCGGGATCGTGGTGCCGGGTTCGGGCGGCCGCAGCGCGGTGCCGTGGGTGATCGGCGGCGGAGTCGCGCTGCTGGGTGGCGCCGTGGTGCTGGTCAGGGCCTTGCGTCGGCGCTGACCGGCGGGAGAGGGCCTAGACTGGACGCTCATGAGCAACGACCGCGACGCCCTGCTGGCACAGATCAAGGACAAGGCCGTCGTACACGGCAAGGTCACCCTTTCCTCCGGCAAGGAGGCCGACTACTACGTCGACCTGCGCCGGATCACGCTGGACGGCCAGGCCGCCCCGCTGGTCGGTCGGGTGATGCTGGACGCGACCTCGCACCTGGAGTACGACGCCGTCGGCGGTCTGACCCTGGGCGCCGACCCGGTGGCCGCCGCGATGCTGCACGCCGCCGCCGCGCGCGGGCGTGAGCTGGACGCCTTCGTGGTCCGCAAGGCGGGCAAGGCGCACGGCCTGCAGCGCCGGATCGAGGGCCCGGAGGTCAAGGGCCGCCGGGTGCTGGCGGTCGAGGACACCTCCACCACCGGTGGCTCGGTGCTGACCGCCGTCGAGGCGCTGCGCGAGGCGGGTGCCGAGGTGGTCGGCGTCGCGGTGATCGTGGAGCGCGGCGGCGCGGCCGCGGTCGAGGCGCAGGGCCTGCCGTACGTGACCGCCTACGACCTGGACGACCTGGGCCTCTGAGCCCGGCCGGACCTGACAGTACGAAGGGGCCGGGTCCTGTTTCACGTGAAACGTGAGACGGGACCCGGCCCCTTCGCGTGCACTGCGCGAAGCCCCGGTGCTCAGCCGCGCCGGTGGCGGCCGCCGCTCTGCACGGCGTCGGCCTCGGTGCTCTCCACGGCGCCGCCGGCCTTCCGCTTCTTGCGCTCGCGCAGGACCTCGATCAGGATCGGCGAGATCGAGAGCAGGACGATCAGCAGCACCGCCGGGATCAGGTACTTGTCGATCACCGGGGCGAGCGCGTCGCCGAAGAAGTAGCCGATCAGCAGCATGGACTCGGTCCAGAGCACACCGCCGACGACGTTCCACAGGAAGAACGTCCGGGCGGGCATCTCCAGGGTGCCCGCGACCGGGTTGAGGAAGGTCCGGACGATCGGCATGAAGCGGGCCAGCACCACGGCCTTGCCGGGCCCGAACTTGTTGAAGTACTCCTCCGCCTTCATCACGTACTCGCGGCGGAAGATCTTCGACTCGGGCTTGTCGAACATCTTCGGCCCGACCTTGACCCCGATCAGGTGCCCGAGCTGGGCCCCCGCGACCGCGGCCACCGGGGCGCCGACGAGCAGGACGGCGATCGGCAGCTTGGCGCCGTCGCCGAGCACCGACGAGGCGGCGTTCGACGCCGCGACGCCGGCGATGATCAGCAGTGAGTCACCCGGGAAGAAGAAGCCGACCAGCAGGCCGGTCTCCGCGAAGATGATCGCGATCAGCCCGATGGCGCCGACGGACGAGATCAGTGATTTGGCGTCGAGAAGGTTGACGGCCAGCTGGTTGTAGTCCACGGCCGCAGGATAGCTGGCCGTTCTGTCCGGAGGCTTCGCCCGGCAGGTGTATCCGGTGTCCGCCGAACGTCGTAGGAGCGGGCCGTCCGCGTCGTCGCCGGCGACGGTCCGACTGGCGGGCTCCTGCTGACCTGCGGGCACGAGTCTGGGAGGATGGCACGGGCGTCCGGTCCGCAGCGGCACACCACCCTCATTGCCGTACCGCGGAGGTCGCTCGAACCTTGGTGCCGGAGAGCCACACCGCAGCGCCGCGCGTCGGCGGCCGGCACGGAGTCGTACCGAAGGCGTACACAGCGTCGGACAGCACCGTCCGTACGCCGCAACCCGACAGGAGCGGATCGCATGCCCATCGCAACTCCCGAGGTCTACAACGAGATGCTGGACCGGGCCAAGGCGGGCAAGTTCGCCTACCCGGCCATCAACGTCACCTCGTCGCAGACCCTGCACGCCGCACTGCGTGGTTTCGCCGAGGCCGAGAGCGACGGCATCATCCAGATCTCGACCGGTGGCGCGGAGTTCCTGGGCGGCCAGCACAACAAGGACATGGTGACCGGCGCCGTGGCGCTGGCCGAGTTCGCGCACATCGTCGCCGCCAAGTACGACATCACCGTCGCGCTGCACACCGACCACTGCCCGAAGGACAAGCTGGACGGCTACGTCCGCCCGCTGCTGGCGGTCTCCGCCGAGCGCGTGGCCAAGGGCCAGAACCCGCTGTTCCAGTCGCACATGTGGGACGGCTCGGCCGAGACCCTCGCCGACAACCTGGCGATCGCCCAGGAGCTGCTGGCCCAGGCCGCCGCCGCCAAGATCATCCTTGAGGTCGAGATCACCCCGACCGGCGGCGAGGAGGACGGCGTCACGCACGAGATCAACGACGAGCTGTACACCACCGTCAACGACGCCGTGCGCACCGCCGAGGCGCTGGGCCTGGGCGAGAAGGGCCGCTACCTGCTGGCCGCCTCGTTCGGCAACGTGCACGGCGTCTACAAGCCGGGCAACGTCGTGCTGAAGCCGGAGCTGCTGCGCGAGCTGCAGGACGCGATCGGCAAGCAGTACGGCAAGACCGACCCGTTCGACTTCGTCTTCCACGGCGGTTCGGGCTCGACCGCGGCGGAGATCGCCACCGCGCTGGAGAACGGCGTCGTGAAGATGAACCTGGACACCGACACCCAGTACGCCTTCACCCGCCCGGTCGTGGACCACATGTTCCGCAACTACGACGGCGTGCTGAAGGTCGACGGCGAGGTCGGCAAGAAGAACACCTACGACCCGCGCACCTGGGGCAAGCTCGCCGAGGCGGGCATGGCCGCCCGCGTGCTGGAGGCCGCGCAGCAGCTGCGCTCGGCCGGCAACCGCCTGAAGTGAGCCCGGTGGCCGGGCTGAGCCCGGCCACCGTGTGAACGCGGATGCGCCCCCCGGTGGACTTCACCGGGGGGCGCACCTGTGTTGTGGGTCTGCTGCCTCAGCAGCCGTGCGGGTCTACTGCTTCAGCTCCGCGTACGCCTCCGCGCTGCTGTCCTTCAGGAACTGCCAGCAGCGGGCCTCCTCCTCGGTGTCCTTGATCGCGCCGGCCGCCCGTGCGAGCCCGGCCAGGCAGCGCAGGAAGCCGCGGTTGCCGCGGTGCTCCCACGGCACGGGGCCGTGGCCCTTCCAGCCGTTGCGGCGCAGTGCGTCCAGGCCGCGGTGGTAGCCGGTGCGGGCGTAGGCGTAGGACTCGACGTAGCGGCCGGCCGCGTAGGCGTCGTCGGCGAGCATCGCCCAGGCGAGGCAGAAGGTCGGGAAGTCGGCGGCCACCTGGGTGGGTGAGGCCGATTCCTCCGCCAGCATGCGGTAGGGCTGCTCGTCCTCCGGGAGAAGGGTCGGGTCGGGGCCGTCGAGAAGATTCCGGTGAATCGCCATGCAGGCAGTCTGCCACCCGAGACGCCAGGGTCAACCGCCGTCCCGGGATCGGCGGCGGCCGCCGGGCGTCTGCATACCCGGTATGTGGACATTCACCCGTTCGCCATGTCAGGGTGTCGATCATGCCCGCAGCCAGATCCGCCGCCAGGAGCAGCAGTGCCCGCGGCCGCCGACGCCGCCGGCCGCCGCGCCGGCTCGGGCCCGGCATGCTCGCGGCGCTGGTCACGGCGGTGGCGGTGCTGGGCGGTACAGCGGCCGTGCTGACCCGCTCCTTGGACGCGCCCGACGGCGGGCCGACCGCCCAGGCGCGGATCGCCCCGCCGACCGAACAGGCCCCCTCACCCGCCGGCCCGACACCGACCCCGACGCCGACCGACACCCCGAGCGAGCCCCCCGCCCCGCCCTCGCCACCCGCCCCCACCACGCCCGACCCCGGCCCGGCCAAGGGCGCGGGCACCTTCAGCATCGCCGCCGCCACCGCCCAGCCGGTCGGACGCGGCACCGTGCGCCGCTACCGGGTGGAGGTCGAGGACGGCATAGGCATCGACGCCGCCTCCGCCGCCGCCCAGATCCACGGCTTCCTCGGCGACAAGCGCGGCTGGACCAACGACCGCAAGAACGGCTTCCAGCTGGTCGCCGGCGGCGGGTACGACTTCACCGTGAAGATCGCCTCGCCGGCCACCGTGGACCGGATCTGCGGCGCCTCCGGCCTGGACACCCACGGCGAGGTGAACTGCAACGTCGGCAACCAGGTGCTCGTCAACTCCAAGCGCTGGAACACTGGTTCACCGCAGTTCAGCGGCCCGCTCGACGAGTACCGGGCGCTGATCATCAACCACGAGGTCGGCCACCGGATAGGCCACGGGCACGAGACCTGCCCCGGCCCGGGCAAGCCGGCGCCCGCGATGATGCAGCAGATCTACGGGCTCAAGGGCTGCGAGCCGAACGCCTGGCCGTACTCGGAGAACGGCACCTACCTCAGCGGGCCGTCGGTGCCGTAGGACGCCCCCTGAAGCGCGGCTACCCGAGCACCGGCAGGTACTCCCGCAGGTCGCTGCGCTCGCCGGAGGCGGAGACCGCCGCCGCGTCCACCGCGGCCGCCCAGTCGGCCCGGCCGGTGGCCAGCCGGATCCAGGTCAGCGGGTCGGTCTCGACCACGTTCGGCGGGGTGCCCCGGGTGTGCCGGGGGCCCTCGACGGCCTGCACGACGGCGTACGGCGGGATCCGCAGCTCGACCGCGCCGCCCGGCGTGCGGTCGGCGAAGGCGTCGGCCAGCAGCCGGGTGACGGCGGCGACGGCCTGGCGGTCGTGCGGGAAGCCGTCGAGGCCGAGCGCGGCGGCCAGGTCGTCGGCGTGCACGACGGCCTCCACCAGCCTGGTCACCAGCATGTCGGCGAGTGTCATCGAGCCGAGCCGGATCTCGAACCGCCGTACCGGGTCGGCGGCTTCGGGCCGGTCCAGCAGGCCGGTCAGCGCGTCCGCCGCCCGGGTGAAGGCCTGCGCCACCGAGGCCGCGTCCCCGCCGAAGTCGCCGGCGGCCCTCGCCCGGGCCTGCTCGTCGAGCAGCGGCGCGACCGTGCCGACCGCGGCCACCCACCCCGGCAGGTCCAACGGCGCCCGCCCCTCCAGCGGATCGTCGAGGTGCTCGGGGACGAAGTCGAGCTGGACGGCGAGGTGCGCGATCAGCTCGCGGACCGTCCACTCCCCCAGCCTGGTCGGCCGGGCCAACCACTGCTCGGCGTCCGGGCGTTCACAGAGCTGCCGGACGGCGTCGCGCAGCGCGCCGGTCTGCGCCGCGAGCGCGGTGCGCACCTTCTGCGGCTGGTAGGTACGGGGCTTGGGGGGCATGGCCCCCAACATACGCCGGGGTGCGGACAGCCCCGCATGCACCGGGGTGCGGACGGCCCCGCACACGCCGAAGGGCGGACGGCCCCATCGGACCGTCCGCCCCTCGAACCACGCGGGTCAGGCGAGCAGAGCCTCGATGACGCCGGTGTGGGCGTCCTTCAGCTCGGCCAGCGAGACGGTGAACTGGCCCTGGACGTCCAGGGATTCGCCGTCCACGACACCGATGCGGGTGGCCGGCAGGCCGCGCGCGGTGCACATGTCGTTGAACCGGAGCTCCTCGCTGCGCGGCACCGCCACGACGGCGCGGCCGGCCGACTCGGAGAACAGGAACACGAACGGGTCCGCGCCCTCGGGCACGATGATCCGCGCGCCGTGGCCGCCCTTGAGGCAGCTCTCCACGAGCGCCTGGCCGAGGCCGCCGTCGGAGAGGTCGTGCGCGGCGTCGATCATGCCGTCGCGCGAGGCGGCGATCAGGATGTCGCCGAGCAGCCGCTCGCGCTCCAGGTCGACCTTGGGCGGCAGACCGCCCAGGTGGTCGTGGACCACCTGCGACCAGGCCGAGCCGCCGAGCTCGTCCGCGGTGTCGCCGAGCAGGTAGAGCAGCTGCCCCTCCTCGGCGAAGGCGGCCGGGGTGCGCCGGGTGACGTCGTCGATGACGCCGAGCACCGCGACCACCGGGGTCGGGTGGATGGCGACCTCGCCGGTCTGGTTGTACAGCGAGACGTTGCCGCCGGTGACCGGGGTGCCGAGCACCAGGCAGGCGTCGGCCAGGCCGCGGGTGGCCTCGGCGAACTGCCACATCACGTCCGGGTCCTCGGGGGAGCCGAAGTTGAGGCAGTCGGAGATCGCGAGCGGCTTGGCGCCGCCGGCCGCGACGTTGCGGTAGGCCTCGGCGAGGGCCAGCTGGGCGCCGGTGTACGGGTCCAGCTTGGTGTGGCGGCCGTTGCCGTCGGTGGCGACCGAGACGCCGAGGTTGGTCTCCTCGTCGATCCGGATCATGCCCGAGTCCTCGCCGACCGAGAGCACGGTGTTGCCGAGCACGTAGCGGTCGTACTGGTCGGTGATCCAGGACTTGGAGGCCTGGTTCGGGGAGCCGGCGACCTTCAGCAGGTCGGCCTTGAGGCCCTCGCCGGTGGTCGGGCGGGCCAGCCGCTCGCCGGTGGGGGCGTCGGCCTGCAGCGCGTCCTGCCAGCTCGGGCGGGCGTACGGGCGCTGGTAGGTCGGGCCCTCGTGGGCGACGGTGCGCGGCGGCACGTCGACGACGAGTTCGCCGTGCCAGAAGATCTCCAGGCGCTCGCCGTCGGTCACCTCACCGATGACGGTGGCGATGACGTCCCACTTCTCGCAGATCTCCAGGAAGCGGTCGACCTTGCTGGGCTCGACGATGGCGCACATGCGCTCCTGCGACTCGCTCATGAGGATCTCCTCGGGCGAGAGCGTGTTGTCGCGCAGCGGCACGGTGTCCAGCTCGACCCGCATGCCGCCGGAGCCGGCGCTCGCCAGCTCCGAGGTCGCACAGGACAGGCCGGCGCCGCCCAGGTCCTGGATGCCCTTGACGAGCTTCTCCCGGAAGATCTCCAGGGTGCACTCGATCAGGAGCTTCTCCTGGAACGGGTCGCCGACCTGGACGGCCGGGCGCTTGGTCGGCTTGCTGTCGTCGAAGGTCTCGGAGGCGAGCACGGAGACGCCGCCGATGCCGTCGCCGCCGGTGCGGGCTCCGTACAGGATGACCTTGTTGCCGGCGCCGGAGGCCTGCGCGAGGTGGATGTCCTCGTGCTTCATGACGCCCACGCACAGCGCGTTGACCAGCGGGTTGCCCTGGTAGCAGGAGTCGAAGACGACCTCGCCGCCGATGTTCGGCAGGCCCAGGCAGTTGCCGTAGCCGCCGATGCCCGCGACGATCCCGGGCAGCACGCGCCGGGTGTCCGGGTGGTCGGCCGCACCGAACCGCAGCGGGTCCATCACGGCGACCGGGCGGGCGCCCATCGCCAGGATGTCGCGCACGATGCCGCCGATGCCGGTGGCCGCGCCCTGGTAGGGCTCGATGTACGACGGGTGGTTGTGCGACTCGACCTTGAAGGTCACGGCGTAGCCCTGGCCGACGTCGACCACACCGGCGTTCTCGCCGATGCCGACGAGCATCGCGTCCGAGTCGGGCTTCTTGTCGCCGAACTGCTTCAGGTGGACCTTGCTGCTCTTGTACGAACAGTGCTCCGACCACATGACCGAGTACATCGCGAGTTCGGCGCCGGTCGGGCGGCGGCCGAGAATCTCGCGGATGCGCGTGTACTCGTCCTCCTTGAGGCCGAGTTCGGCCCAGGGCTGGGCGACGTCCGGGGTCTGCTCGGCGTTCTTGACGGTGTCGAGGCTCATCAGGCGTTCACCAGCTGCTTCAGGACGGAAGTGAAGAAGCCCAGGCCCTCGACGGTCGGACCGGTGAGCGGCTCCACGGCGTGCTCCGGGTGCGGCATCAGGCCGACGACATTGCCGGCGGCGTTGGTGATGCCGGCGATGTCGCGGTACGAACCGTTCGGGTTACCGTATCCGTCAGCGGCATCGCCGCGGGCCACGTAACGGGCCACCACCCGGCCCTCCGCCTCCAGTTGGTCCAGGACGCGCTCCTCGGCGACGAACCGGCCCTCGCCGTTCTTCAGCGGAACGACGATTTCCTGGCCCGCCGAGTAATCCCGGGTCCAGGCGGTACCGGTGTTCTCGATGCGCAGCTTCTGGTCGCGGCAGACGAAGTGCAGCGAGTCGTTGCGGGTGAGCGCGCCGGGCAGCAGGTGCGATTCGCAGAGCACCTGGAAGCCGTTGCAGATACCGAGGACCGGCATTCCCAGCTTCGCCTGCTCGATGACGGTGTCCATCACGGGCGAGAAGCGGGAGATCGCGCCGCAGCGCAGATAGTCGCCGTAACTGAATCCGCCCGGCAGGACGACGGCGTCGACCTGGTGGAGATCCTTGTCACGGTGCCAGAGCGCGACCGGCTCGGCGCCGGCCAGGCGGACCGCGCGCTGGGCGTCACGGTCGTCGAGGGAGCCGGGGAAAGTGACGACGCCAACGCGGGTGGTCACTTCGCCGCCTCCTCGACGCGGACGGTGAAGTCCTCGATCACGGTGTTGGCGAGAAAGGTCTCGGCGGCTTCGCGGATACGGGCGAGCGCGGCGTCGTCGACCGGGCCCTCCACTTCCAGCTCGAAACGCTTGCCCTGGCGGACGTCGGCGATCCCGGTGAATCCGAGACGGGGCAGTGCACGCTGCACCGCCTGGCCCTGGGGGTCGAGGATCTCCGGCTTGAGCATGACGTCGACTACGACGCGTGCCACTGGCACTCCCGGTGGTGTCTTCGGTGAGGCGGGGGAACTCCAGACTACCGGGGGTTTCGGGCGGGATTGCTGGCCGGGGCAGGCGACGCGCGTAGACCCGAGACCCTTACGCGGCAAGGGATCCACGCCCGTGAACCCCCGGCCGGGCCGCGCGGTTTCCACGGATTCGGCCCCCGGAACGAGAACACCCGAAGAACACCCGAATACGGCACTCCGGGACAGATCGACCCGTCCCGCACTCCGGTATCCGGCACTCCGGCGAAGACACGTGAATATCCGGAAAAGAATGCCGGACTCTTCGATTTCGACCCCCTTCGGGTGCAGAATAGGGCCACCTGTCGCGGCAAGTGCTGCGTATCCGGCGGGCCACCAGGCCTGCCCGTATGCGCTTGCGCGAGTGGTGCACATCAGGCCCCCGGACGCACCCCGCGGACCGGCGGCCGAATTGCCCGAGAGGATTGACACCCATGGCTCAGCGTGTAGTTGTCACGCTCTCCGACGACCTGGACGGCGGCGCCGCGGCGGAAACCGTCCACTTCGGCGTCGACGGGAAGTCGTACGAGATCGACCTGTCCGTGGACAACGCGGAAAAGCTGCGGGAGGCCCTCGCTCCGTTCGTCGCGGCCGGCCGCCGCCAGAGCCGCACCGGAAAGTCCTTCCGCCGCACCGCGCTCACCCCGGACCCGGCCGCGGTGCGCGCCTGGGCCCTGTCGCGCGGCATGGAGCTGCCGGCCCGCGGACGCATCCCCAAGCACGTGTACGAGCAGTTCGCCGAGGCGAACTGACCGCCCCGGGCACCCCGGTCGCCCCGCCCGCCTGGACCGAAAGGGTGGGGCGACCACCCCGAACGATGCTGTAGAGTAATCCTCGTCGCCGCAACGGAGAGATCCGAAGAGGCGGCGGGTGCCCCACCAGGCACCGTGCGGACGTGGCTCAGTTGGTAGAGCATCACCTTGCCAAGGTGAGGGTCGCGAGTTCGAATCTCGTCGTCCGCTCGCAGTGTGCGAGCACAGCACAACTCCATAGTTAGACCTGCGGACGTGGCTCAGTTGGTAGAGCATCACCTTGCCAAGGTGAGGGTCGCGAGTTCGAATCTCGTCGTCCGCTCCAGAACGAAAGGCCCCCTCGATCGAGGGGGCCTTTCGGCATTCCCGCGCCACCTTGATCCCGGGCCCATGACATTTGTCATCGCCGACCCGTGGATCTCCACCGCCGGTTCATGACGGCGCGCACTGCCCGCCCGACCGGGGAGGCGGAAGGCTTGAGCCATGGAAACGAGCCAGCCCCTGCGCCCCGGCGACAGCGTGATCGAGGTCACCGACCTGCACCGCCACTACGGCACCGGCACCACCGGCTACCACGCCGTCCGAGGCATCGACCTGACCGTCGGCCGCGGTGAGCTGTTCGCCCTGCTCGGCACCAACGGGGCGGGCAAGACCTCCGCCATGGAGCTCATCGAGGGCCTGGCCGCCCCGTCCGGCGGCACCGTCCGGGTGCTCGGCCACGACCCCCACCGGGAGCGCGCCGCCGTCCGCCCGCGGATCGGCATCATGCTCCAGGAGGGCGGCTTCCCCGGCGACCTCACCATCGCCGAGACCGGCCGCAGCTGGGCCGGCATGACCAGCGGCGCCCGCCCGGTCGACGAGGCCCTGGAGCTGGTCGGCCTCGGCCACCGCCGTGACGTCCGCGTCAAGCAGCTGTCCGGCGGCGAGCGGCGCCGGCTCGACCTCGCGATGGCCCTGCTCGGCCGCCCCGAGGTGCTCTTCCTGGACGAGCCCAGCACCGGCCTCGACCCCGAGGCGCGCGCCGCCGTCTGGCGGCTGGTCCGCGAACTGCGCGCCCAGGGCACCACCGTGCTGCTCACCACGCACTACCTGGAGGAGGCCGAGGAGCTCGCCGACCGGCTGGCCATCATGCACGGCGGCCGGGTCGTCACCACCGGCACCGTCGCCGAGGTGATCGCCGGCCGGCCCTCCCGGATCAGCTTCGACCTCCCCGAGTTCACCGGGACCGCGCTGCCGGTCCTCGCCGGGGCCGAGATCGCCGTCGACGGCCGCAAGGTCACCGTGCAGACCGGCGGCCTCCAGCGCACCCTCTTCGAACTGCTCGGCTGGGCCCAGCAGCACGGGATCGCGCTCGGCTCCCTGGACGCCCGCAGCGCCTCGCTGGAGGAGGCCTTCCTCGCCATCGCCTCCGAGGCCGCCCACCAGGCCCCGCCCCAGTCGCCCGCCGCCCCCACCGCCCGCACCGCCCGCCGCCGCCTGATCGGATCCGCCCGATGACCACCGCCACCGCCGCCAAGACCGCCGCCGGCCCGCAGAGCACCACCGCCCGCCGACTGCTCTCCCTCGGCCGCGCCGAGGCCACCCTGCTGCTGCGCAACCGGGCCGCCCTGTTCACCGCGCTGCTGCTGCCGCTGCTGCTGATCGCCGGCCGGCGCAACATGCTCAAGCAGCAGGCCGAGTCCCACCCCGGACTGGACGTCGACACGCTGCTGATCACCGGCACCATCGGCGGCATCCTCGCCTTCGTCGTCTACTACAACCTGACCGCCGCGTACGTCGCCCGCCGCAACGAGCTGGTGCTCAAGCGGCTGCGCACCGGCGAGGCCCGGGACATCGAGATCCTGGCCGGCACGGCGGTGCCCTCGGTGAGCCTCGCCCTGATGATGTGCGCCGTGGTCGGCGTCGGCGCAGCCGCCCTCCTCAAGCTCAACACGCCGGTGAACCCGCTGCTGCTGGCCGTCGGGCTGGTCCTGAGCATCGCCGTCTTCATCGCACTGGCCGCCATCTCCAGCGCCTTCACCAAGACCGTCGAGACCGCCGGCATCACCACCCTCCCGGTGCTGCTGGTCTCCCAGTTCGGCTCCGGCCTGCTCATCCCGCTGGAGATCATGCCCCCCGGGCTGGCCGACTTCTGCCGCCTGCTGCCCACCACCCCGGCCTTCCAGCTGATCCGGATCGGCTGGACCGGCAGCGACGGCTCGGCCGCCGCCACCGGCTTCGCCGGCACCTGGTCCACCGCCGCCCCGCACCTGGTGACCGGCGCCGTCTGGCTCGGCCTGGCGGTCTGGGGCGCGGTGCGCTACTTCCGCTGGGAGTCGCGCCGCTGACGCCCCGGCGGGCGCCCTCTCTGGAAGTGCGAAGGTCAGACCCCCGTTCCGCCTCTGATATGAAGGTAGCGACACGATCTTGATCGATACGGGGAGCGATTCGATGGCCGTCCAGGGGCCGGTTCGCAGATGGAAGGGCTTCGGCAAGCCCCAACGCGCCGAGCTGTACTTCCGCTGGTCGCTCTACATGGTGGCCTGGTGCATCGTTCCGGTGAACCTGGTGCTCAGCGCCTCCTCCGTCGCGAACCTCGACCGGTCGGTCGGCGCCGTCCGGGTCACCCTGGTCGTCTCGCTCGCGTCCACCCTGCTCTGCCTCCGGGCGTTCCGCACCTCGCTCGACCACTACCTGCACCGCCCCACCGAGCACCTGCGCTGGCTGATCGTCAACAGCGCGCTCTCGGTCGCCGGTTCCTGGGCCGTCCTGCTGCTGGGCCCGTCCGCCGCCGAATCCGGGCAGCCCGGAGGAACGCCGTTCACCGCGGCGATCGCCATCGCCATGCTGTGCGCCGCCATCGGTCCGATCAGCGTGGGCCTGCCCCTGCGCCAGGTCTTCCCCGCCGGACTCGGCCTGATCCTGCTGACCGCCCCGGCGATGCTGCTGACCGGGGTGAGCCCCGCCACCACGGCCGGACTGGCGGTCGGGGCGGCGATCAGCCTGACCGCCCTCGTCGGCACCTGCCGCAGCTTCGCCTGGGTGACCGCGATCATCTGGGAACTGGAGACCGCCCGCGAGGCCCAGTCCCGGCTGGCCGTCGCCGAGGAGCGGCTGCGGTTCTCCCGCGACCTGCACGACGTGATGGGCCGCAACCTCACCACCATCGCGCTCAAGAGCGAACTCGCCGTCCAGTTCGCCCGCCGCGGGCGCCCGGAGGCCGCCGACCAGATGGCCGAGGTGCAGCGGATCGCCCAGGAGTCGCAGCGCGAGGTCCGGGACGTCATCCGCGGCTACCGCACCGCCGACCTGCACGCCGAGGCGATCGGCGCCCGCGCGGTGCTCCGCAGCGCCGACGTCGCCTGCGAGATCGACCTCGGCGAGAACGCCGACCAACTGCCGCCGCCGATCCAGTCGGTGCTCGGCTGGGTGATCCGCGAGGCCACCACCAACGTGCTGCGGCACAGCGAGGCCGCCCACTGCCTGATCCGGCTGGACCTCCAGGACGGCCGCGCCGTCCTGGAGCTGGAGAATGACGGGGTGCCCGCCGTCCCGCTCCCCTCGCTGGGCGGCGGCACCGGACTGCGCGGCCTGCGCGAACGGCTGGCCGCCCACGACGGCGAACTGACCATCCCCGAGACCGCCCAGGGCACCTTCCGGATGCTCGCCGCCGTACCGCTCTGACCCGCACCCACCGACGGAGGACCGCCCGATGACCGACCCCGCACCCGTGCGCGTCCTGCTCGCCGACGACGAGCACCTGATCCGGGGCGCGCTGGCCGCGCTGCTCTCCCTGGAGGAGGACATCACCGTGGTCGCCGAGGCCGGCTCCGGGCCGGAGGCGCTGGCGATGGCGCAGGCCCACCGCCCGGACGTCGCGGTGCTGGACCTCCAGATGCCCGGCAAGGACGGCATCGAGGTGGCCACCGAACTGCGCCGGCTGCTGCCGGACTGCCGCTGCATGATCGTCACCGGCCACGGCCGCCCCGGCTACCTCAAGCGGGCGCTGGAGGTCGGGGTGCGCGGCTTCCTGCCGAAGACCGTCTCGGCGGCCGACCTGGCCGGCATCATCCGGACCGTCCGGGCCGGCGGCCGGTACGTGGACCCGGAGCTGGCCGCGGACGCGATCAGCGCGGGCGAGACCCCGCTCACCCCGCGCGAGACGGACGTCCTGGAGCTGGCCGCCGACGGCACCTCGATCACCGAGATCGCCGAACGGGCGGCGCTGTCCCCCGGCACCGTCCGCAACTACCTGTCCTCGGCGGCCGGGAAGCTGGGCGCCGAGAACCGGCACGCGGCGGTGCGGATCGCCCGCGAGCACGGCTGGATCTAGGCCGATCCAGATCGGTCCAGGACCGGG
The DNA here is from genome assembly GCF_042677305.1 of Kitasatospora sp. NPDC127121. Taxonomy (NCBI): domain Bacteria; kingdom Bacillati; phylum Actinomycetota; class Actinomycetes; order Kitasatosporales; family Streptomycetaceae; genus Kitasatospora; species Kitasatospora sp. NPDC127121. Next base: position 43,431 of record NZ_JBHXTQ010000024.1, read on the forward strand.
CACCGGCTCGCGGGCGGCCGGGCGTCAGGCCCAGGCGGTGCCGGTCAGCCGCTCGTACACCTCGATGTACTTGGCGCGGGTCTGCTCGACCAGCTCGGCCGGCAGCTCCGGCGGCGGCTGCTCGCTGTAGCGCTCCCAGCCGGAGGCCGGGGAGACCAGCCAGTCTCGGATCAGCTGCTTGTCGAAGGACGGCTGCGAGCGGCCGGGCTGCCACTCGTCGGCCGGCCAGTACCGGGAGGAGTCCGGGGTGAGCACCTCGTCGCCGATCAGCAGCTCGCCGTCCAGCAGGCCGAACTCGAACTTGGTGTCGGCCAGGATGATGCCGCGGTCGCGGGCGATGTCCCGGGCCCGGCCGTAGACGTCCAGGGTGGTGCGGCGCAGCTGGGCGGCCAGGTCGGCGCCGATCCGGCGGGCGGTCTCCTCGTAGGAGACGTTCTCGTCGTGCTCGCCGACCTCGGCCTTGAGCGCCGGGGTGTAGATCGGGGCGGGCAGCTCGGAGCTGTTCTCCAGGCCCTCCGGCAGGGCGATGCCGCAGACCGTGCGGTTCTCCTGGTACTCGGCCAGGCCGGAGCCCGCCAGGTAGCCGCGGGCGACCGCCTCGACCGGGACCATGTCCAGGCTGCGGCAGATCAGCGTGCGGCCCTTCCAGTCGGCGGGGGCGCCGGACGGGACCTCGGTGGAGATCACGTGGTTGGGGACGATGTCGGCGATCCGCTCGAACCACCACAGGGACAGCTGGGTGAGGACGCGACCCTTGTCGGGGATCTCGTTCGGCAGCACCCAGTCGTGGGCGGACATCCGGTCGCTGGCGACCATGACCAGCTCGCCCGACTCGGTCCGGTAGAGGTCGCGCACCTTGCCGGTGTGCAGGTGGACCAGGCCGGGCACCTGGACCGGCTCGGGCTTGGTGACAAATCCGCTCAAGGTGTCTCAGTCCTCAGGGGTCGTTCGCGGGCGTGGGGCGCGCGAAAGGGGAGGTCACTGCCCCCGCAGTCTTTCACGAACCCCCGAGGCCCCGTTTCTGGCCGAGGGCGGCACCGCTCCGGCCGAGGGCGGCACCGTTCTTGCCGGGGGCGGGCTCGTTCTTGCCGAGGCGGTCGAGCAGGTTCGCGGTGGCCCGCTGGATCCGCTCGTCGGTGAGGCCGGGGCGGCCCAGCGCGGGCGACCAGGCGAAGGTGCCGGCCGCGAACACGTACGCGCCGCTGGGCGCCCGGTACAGCGAGGTCTCCTGGTAGCGGGTGCGGCCGCCGAGGTCCTGGTACGGCGAGTGCGCGAGCAGCACCCGCTCGGTGTGCTCGGGCAGCGCCACCTTGGGGTAGTAGCGGTCGGCCTCGCCGGCGACCAGGCCGGGCAGTTCGTCGCCCTCCTGCAGGCCCGTACCGTCCCAGAGCCAGTGCGCGGTGTGCCGGGCGATCAGCGGGACGGGCGCGGCGACCCGGCCCGAGTACTGCAGGCCGAGCACCTGCTGCTCGGGCTCGCCGGCGTCCCGCCACAGCGCGCTGGCCGAACCGGGCACCCCGACGGCCGGGCTGCCCGGCTGGACCTTCTGCCGCTTGCGGCAGTTGAGCAGCCGGTTGGGTTCGCCGGAGGCGGCGGCGGTCAGCTCGACCCGCCAGTACATGGTGTTGGCGGACAGGAACACCAGCGAGGTGCCGTCGTCCCTGGCCTGCTCGACGGCCCGGCGCATCGGCTCGGACCAGTACTCGTCGTGGCCCGGGAAGATCAGCGCCCGGTGCCGCCCCGGGTCGACCAGGCCCGCGTGCAGGTCGGTGGCGGTGGCGTAGGAGAGGTCGTAGCCGTAGCGCTCGGCCCAGCGGATGAAGTCGTAGGCGTGGCCGACGTGCAGCGGCAGCCCGGCGGTGGCGTGCGGGCGGTCGAAGGAGACCGTGACGGCCGCCTCCGGCTCGCCGACCAGGCCGCCCAGACCATCCCAGGCGTGGTAGAGGCTGGCGCCGCTGCGGCCGTCCTCGGGGAACAGGTTGTAGGCCTGCCAGGTCACGTCCGGGACCACCAGGAGCAGTTCGGCGGCGTGCTCCCGGTCCTCGAAGTCCCGGACGGTGAACGGGATGTGGCTGCGGTGCAGCATGTCCGCGGTGGTCAGCACGGCGACGTACGCGCCGGGCTTCCAGTGCACCGGGATCTGCAACCGCCAGGAGTGCCACCAGTGGTGGCAGGAGACCGTCCGCTCGACCACCAGCGGGGCGGGCTGGGCCAGCCCGGCGATCAGCGGGCTGGACGTCATGTGGCGGGCGCCGTCGCCGCCGTAGTGGCCGATCCGCCAGACGTCCACGGTGAACTCGCGGGGCGGGTTGACGGTGACCCGGAAGTCCACCGAACCGCCGGGGCGGATCACCCCGGCCGAGGCGAAGCCCTTGATCTGCTGGTCCACGTCGTTGGCGCTCTGCGGGGTGCCGACCGGCGGCTTGGGCCGGGCGCCGACCGCCAGCGGCCGCTGGCCGGGCGCGTTCACCGAGACGTACCAGGGGACGGCGCCCTCGGCGCCGGCCAGGTACTGGTCCGGGCTGCGCAGCCAGGGCAGCGGGCCCTGGCCGAAGGGGTCGGAGACGCTGTAAGCGTGCGTTCCGGACTCCCAGCGGCGGTTGAGTTCCGTGCCCACGCGCCCCTCCCAGGTGCACTTCCGCCCGGTTGGCACGTGCCCCCCGGATGTGCGTGCGGTCTAATACACCACAGAGTGCTGGCGCTCCGTCACCCTGTGGTCGCAATTGGTGCCGGGAATCTCACGCCCTCCCCCGGCCGGGCCTCCGGCCTGCGAAGACGGCCGCCCGCCGGTCGGTTTGGGGGCGCGCGCCGGAGCGCCGAGCGCCGCCTGTCCGGCTCACAACCGGACGGGTTTCTCCAGACGGACGTCGGCGGCGTCCAGCCAGGCCCGCAGCGGGCCGTCCTGGCCCTGCTCGACGGCCTGGGCGACCGGCCCGGCCAGGTCGGTACGGCGGATCCCGCCCAGCAGCAGCACCGGACCGTCCAGCCAGTCCAGGCCGGGCGCGCCGCCCGCAGTGTCCACGGCGGCGCAGCAGACCATCGCGGTGACGTGGTCGACCAGCAGGTCACGGCCGCTGCGGGCGGTTTCGAGCAGCGGGGCCGGGGCGGTGGTGCGGGCCAGCTGGGCGGCCAGCGCGGCGGCCAGCTGCTCCCCCTCGCCCTCGGCGAGCCGGACCAGCAGCCGGGTGAGCGTCGGGGAGCCGGGGCGGGCCTGCGGGGCGAGCCGGTCCAGGGCGGTCTGGAGGGCTGCAGCACGGGCCCGCCAGCCGGCGTCCACCACGTCGGCCGGGTAGTCGGTCCACTCCAGCTCGTGCCAGGCGCCGGCGGCCGGGCTGCCGAAGAACAGCTCGGCGGCGAGCCGGGAGACCGCCCGGTCGACGGTGCCGGGCTCCTCCAGCAGGTCGCAGGCGGGGCGGTCGCCGAGCCGGGTGCCGTAGCCGTCGGCCAGGCGGTCGCGCCGGGACAGCTCGGTGAGGGCGGAGACGACGCCGGCGTTGAGGTGGGCGGGGTGGCGGCCGAGCCGCCAGGCGGGCAGCGCGACCCGGGTGAGCAGCCGGTCCCAGCCCGCGTAGGCCAGGCCGACCTGCTCCTGGGCAGCGATCCGCAGGCCGTAGTCGACCGTCCTGGCCTGCTCGGAGGCCCAGCTCGCGACGGAGCGCTCCAGCTCGGCGGCGTGGCCGCGGCAGGCACCGAGCAGCCGACAGGTGATCCCGCGGGTGATCCGCTCGGCGAGCGCGGCCGGACCGCGGCGCTCCGGCCGGGGCGGGCCCGCCAGGGTGCCGCCGCCGAGGCCGGGGGCGGCATGGCCGGAGTCCAAGCTGGCGTCCAGGCTGCGCAGGAAGCGGCGGGCGGCGGCGATCTCCGGGTCGGCGGAGGCGGCGGTGCCAGCCACCACGGGGGCGAGCAGGGCGCGCAGTTCGCCGGCCCGCATCCACCACAGGAAGGGCGAGCCGATCACCAGGACCGGGCCGGGCGGCTCAGGGTGCGGCCGCAGCGGGCGGGCCCGCCGCGCCTGCGGCACGTCCTCCAGCCAGCTGTCGCAGTCCGGGGTGAGGGCCACCGCGGAGGGCGCGGGCACGTCCAGCCGGTCGGCGAGTTCGTCGATCAGCCGGTACAGCTCGGGCGCCTCGACGCGTTTCAGCGGGACGGCCGGGGTCCGGGGCGGGACGGCCCGGTGGTAGGCGCGGGCGGTCAGCCCGGCCACCAGGAGGGTCAGCGCGGCCACTGCGCAGACCGCCCAGCGGGCGGCGTCCCACCCGGTGGCGTCGGAGGAGCCGGGTGCGCCGATCCGCCCGGTGAACCGGCCCGCGAGCAGGACCACCGCGACGGCGGCGGGCATGACGGCGGCGGCCAGGGCGAGACCTCGGACCCGCAGGACCGCCTGGGCGTGAGCGCGCGCGGTGTCGACTGCGGCCATACGGTGCGGCACCCCCTTCGGAGCCCTCGGGCGCCCGGCGACGGGCCCTGAGCCGACTCGAAACGATCAGTTCCGACCGGGAAGCGGAGGCGTCCGATCCCCGGTAGTGCATGCTGTGTGGCGCTTCTGCCATGTTCGACGCACCGGCCCGGGTGGGTGTTCCGGATCGCCCCGGTTTCCACTCGTCCCGGTGACACCGCCCGGATTCCGGACGGTCACGACCGGTCCGGTGCGAAGCACCCGGGCACCCGCCCGGCCGGACGCCGTCCAGCATCCCCCCGTGGGAACACCGCTACCCGGCGGCGACCCCGGCGCACGGCCACGTCGCACTGCGATCCAGCGCACCATAAGGCCGGGCGCCCGGCTACGTCAGCCGGATGCGGGTGCTGTCACCCGATGGGCTGGAATCCGACCGCCGAACGGTGCGCCGGCCCCCGGAGTCACTCCCGCCCCGGAAACGCCGCAGGGCGCTGCGTCCATGGGGGGAAATCCCACGGTGCGCGGCGCCCTGCGGGCGGAGGCGGGGCAGGGCCTACTCGGTGGCTGCCTTCAGGGCGATGTCGGTGCGGTGCTGGCCGCCCTTGAGGGTGATCCGGTCCACGGCGGCGTACGCGCGGTCGCGCGCCTCCACCAGGTCGGCGCCGGTCGCGGTGACCGACAGGACGCGGCCGCCGGCGCTCAGCACCCGGCCGTCCTCGTCGGCCCTGGTACCGGCGTGCAGGACGAACGCGGTGCCGTCGGCCTCGGCCTCGGCCAGGCCCTCGATCGGGTCACCGGTGCGCGGCGCGGCCGGGTAACCCTCGGAGGCGACGACCACGGTGACGGCCGCGCCCTCGTCCCAGCGCAGCGGCTCCAGCTGGTCCAGGGTGCCGGTGGCGGCGGCCAGCAGCACGGCGGCCAGCGGGGTGCGCAGCCGGGCCAGCACGACCTGGGTCTCCGGGTCGCCGAAGCGGGCGTTGAACTCGATCACCCGGGTGCCGCGCGAGGTGAGCGCGAGGCCCGCGTACAGCAGGCCGGAGAACTCGGTGCCCCGGCGGCGCAGCTCGTCGACGGTCGGCTGCAGGACGCTCTGCTGGACCTCCTCGACCAGCCCGGCGGGCGCCCACGGCAGCGGCGAGTAGGCACCCATGCCGCCGGTGTTGGGGCCCTCGTCGCCGTCCAGCGCGCGCTTGAAGTCCTGCGCGGGCTGGAGCGGGACGACGGTGGTGCCGTCGGTGATCGCGAACAGCGACACCTCGGGGCCGTCCAGGTACTCCTCGATGACCACGCGCTCGCAGGAGGCGGCGTGCTCCAGCGCGGCCGCGCGGTCGGAGGTGACCACCACGCCCTTGCCGGCGGCCAGGCCGTCGTCCTTGACCACGTACGGCGCGCCGAAGGCGTCCAGCGCCTCGGCGGCCTCGGCAGGGGTGGTGCAGACGTAGGAGCGGGCGGTGGGCACGCCGGCCCCGGCCATCACGTCCTTCGCGAAGGCCTTGGAGCCTTCCAGTTGGGCGGCTTCGGCGGACGGGCCGAACACCGGGATGCCGACCGCGCGCACGGCGTCGGAGACGCCCGCGACCAGCGGGGCCTCCGGGCCGACGACGACCAGGGCGGCGCCGAGGCGCACGGCCAGGTCGGCGACCTGCGCGCCGTTCAGCTGGTCGACCGGGTGGACCGTCGCCACCTGCGCGATCCCGGCGTTGCCCGGGGCACAGTGCAGCTCGGAGACAGTGGGATCTTGGGACAGAGAGCGGCACAGGGCATGTTCGCGGGCGCCGCCGCCGATGACGAGGACCTTCACGCTTGGCAAGGGTAGTCGGTGGCCAGTTCCGGCCGCTCTCCGGTCCCGTCCGATCCTCCAGTCGGGGAGGTCCGTACGCCGAGGATGTCGGAGAAACCTCCAACTCGGACCGGCTCGGTGCGCACCGGGTGCCCGAGTCAGGACGGCGGGTCACCGGACCCTCCCTCGGACGGGTGAAATCTCGCCGCCCCCCGCATCCCTTCCACCTCGGGCTCCGGTGGCCGAATCCGGTAACGATCACCGGGGAAGCGACCCCATGGTCAGCCATTTGGCGGTAAGAAGTGCTGTTGGACAACCAACGGCAGACGCCGCGTCAGCCGATGGACCGCCAGACCGCCAGACCCAGCAGTCCGCCCGCCACAGGGAGCCCCACAGGTGAGCCAGCCGGAAATGCAGCCCGAGGAGAGTGCCTGGGGCAAGGAGATCGGCGAGGAGGACCCGCCCGCCGCGACCATCGCCCGCCAGGCGTCCACCCGCCGACGGACCGATCTGAGCACTCGACAGTTCCCCCTCGGGGACTGGGGCGAGCCGGCCGAGCGCCTGGAGGAGCTGTACCGCTGGTCCGAGGAGCGGGCGGTCGAGGCGATCGAGTGGTACCGCAAGGACCGGATCTGGAAGCGCCGCTGGGCGCGCCTGCTGCGGTTCGGCACGGCCGGCTTCGCGGTGGGCGGGGTGACCGCGCCGCTGGTCGACCTGACCGGCGCGGTCTCGCACGGCACCAGCTGGGGCTACGTCGGCCTGGCCCTCGCCGCCGCCTGCTACGGCACCGACCGGGTGTTCGGCCTCACCTCCGGCTGGATGCGTGACGTCAGCACCGCGCAGGCGCTGCAACGCCGGCTGGAGGCCTTCCAGTTCGACTGGGCGTCGGAGTGCGTGCGCGAGGTGCTCGGCCCGACCGAGGGCACCGCGGGCGAAGCCGCCGAGCGCTGCCTCGGCGTGCTGCGCCGGTTCTGCGAGGACGTCTCGGACATGGTCCGCACCGAGACCTCGGAGTGGATGCTGGAGTTCCGCGCGTCCATGACCCAGCTGCCCACCCAGGCCCCGGGCACCTGGGGCGGGCGCAGCGAGAACGGGGTGGGCGCCCAGGTGCGGGTGCTGCCGCCGCCGGGCACCCGGCCCACCATGCCGCGCCAGCGGCCGCCGGAGGGGCCGCTGCGGTAGCGGGCGGGAGGGCCGCCTGCCGTGGTGGGCGGGAGGATGCAGCGGGCGGCGCCTCGGGCGGAAGGCGGCCGGGCGCCTCAGGCGAAGACCACCATCGAGCCCTGGGCGAGGCTGCGGGTCGCCGCCGCGTACAGGCCCGCCCACGCGTGCCGCTCGCGAGCGAAGGGGTGCAGGTCGTCCAGCGGCGGCCCGAACGGCTGCTCCAGGCCGGTCGGGCCGAGCGGCCGGGTCGGGCCCGGCGGGTTGAGCGGGTCGAGGCCCAGCGCCGGGGCGACGGCCTGCAGTTCGCGCAGCAGCCCGTGGCTGGAGCCGAGCGGACCACCGGAGGCGAGCAGTGCGTCATCCACCAGCGGCGCCGGGAACTCTATCGGCACGTAGGCACCCGCGTGGTCGAAGTGCCAGACCAGGTGCGACTGTTCGGCGCTGCTCTCGAACATCTCCAGCAGCTGCTCGTAGTCGCCGCCAAGCGAGTCCACCGGCGTGATGTCCAGCCCGGTGAGGCCCAGCAGGTAGGCGCGGCGCAGGAAGTGCAGCGAGTCGTAGTCGAAGGCGGCTATCGGCTCGACCGCCCCGCTCAGCCCCGGCACGTACTGGTAGACCGGCACCTCGGGCAGCCCGCGGGAGGCCAACACCGAGTTGTAGAGGGCGAGATCGTCCCTGAAGGGATTGTCGGGGCTGTGGCTCAGCACGTCCACGAGCGGGACGAGCCAGAGGTCGCAGGCCATGGCCGGCAGTTCCTCTCCGGGCGGCGGGGTCGCCCGCAGGACGGGACGACGACGGGGGCGGGGTCGGTACCCGGACGGCCGTTGTGCGGGACGCCCGGTTCGACGACCGCCCACCCTACCGGCCCGGGGCGGGGCGCGGGTCGGGCCGTCCCTGCGGTGCGTCCGGGGGCGGTTCGGGCAGCCGCCGGCCGAACCGGCCGTACGGCACCGAGCGCGGCTGCGGCACCAGGCCGAGGCCCAGCCCGAGTTCGCGGCCGAGCTCCCGGCCGACCTCCTCGCCCGGCCGGCGTCGGCCCCTCCCGACCTGGTCGAACGCCTGGCCGGGAACCGGTTCGGCCGCCACCGACGGGACTTCGGCGGACGGGGCCGGCGGCACGGGCTCGCCGTCCAGGGGCTCGCTATTCAGGAGTTCACTATCCAGAGGCTCGCCGTCCAGGGGTTCGCCGTCGAGGGGTTCGCCGTCCAGGGGTTCGCCGTCGAGGGGTTCGGTGAGCAGCCCCAGCACCGTCACCGACTCCAGCGGCCGCCCGGCCAGCCCGGCCAGCAGCCGGGCGGTGTACAGGTTGTACTCGCAGATGATCCGGTGCGCGCCGACCAGGTCCCGCGCGCCGATGGCGTCGACCAGGTCGAGGTGGCGGTCCCAGCAGATCTCGGCCAGGACGGGCAGCTCCCGCAGGTAGGGCGCGGCGAACATCCACGACTGCACCCGCAGCCAGTCCAGGTAGTCGCCGATCCGGCGGTTGCCGATCAGCGCGGCGACCTCCTGCCAGAACCTGCGGTCGCAGCCCACCATCACGTCCAGGTTCCCGGCCCGGGCGGCCCGGACCGCCGCGTCGGCGCGGCGGCGCAGCGAGGGCAGCCTGGCGAGGTCCGGCAGCGCCCGGCGGGCGGAGAACTGGCGGTAGTAGCTGTCGGTGACCAGCACCCGGGACTCGAAGATCTCCAGGAAGTCGTCCCAGCCCAGCTCGGGCACGGTGAACCCGCGGTGGTGCTCGGCCCGCAGCAGGCCCTGCGCACCGAGGTCGACCAGCGCCTCGCGGGCCGGGGTCGCCGAGACTCCGTACAGCTCGGCGATCTCCTTGACGGTGAAGTTGCGGCCGGCCGCCAGCCGGCCGGCCATCATCTCCTCGCGCAGCGCACCGGCGATCTGCTCGCGCAGGCTGTTGCGCTGGATGACGGGACGGGTGTCGCCTGCGCCGTTGCCGGGCATGCGCGCAACCTCCTGGGGCGGGCTGATCAGGCCGCCCCTCGGCGGACCGGCCAACGAGCGGCGGGGAACACGACGAGTGCTCATCTTCTCAAACCCGCCCCGAGAAGGTACAAACCAACCCCCCGGAGGCCTCCGACACCCCCGGACTCCCCCCGCCCGGGCCGTGCCGGGCGGGGCCGGGCGGGGCCGGGCCCGGGTCAGCGCTGGACCGGCGCCGGGATCCCCAGCAGGCGGTCCCGCAGCACCGGGAACTCCTCGCGAGCCTTGCCCACCTCGGCCGGATCGAACTCGACGGTCAGCACCTGCTCCTCCGTACCGGCCTCGGCCAGCACCCGGCCCCACGGGTCCACCACGATGCTGTGCCCGGCCTGCTCGACCCCGGCGTGCGTCCCGGCGGTGTTGCAGGCCAGCACGAACGCCTGCTCCTCCACCGCGCGCGCCCGCGCCAGCAGCGTCCAGTGCTCGCGCCGCCGGGCCGGCCAGGCCGCCGGAACCACCAGCAGCTGCGCGCCGGCGTCCAACAGCGCCCGGAACAGCTCCGGGAAGCGCAGGTCGTAGCAGGTGGCCAGGCCCAGGGTGGCGAAGTCGGTGGCCGCGGTGACGATCTCCTGCCCGGCGCCCATCACCACCGCCTCGCCGCTGTCGAAACCGAAGCGGTGGATCTTGCGGTAGGTGTGCACCAGCTCGCCGTCCGGGGCGAACAGCAGCGAGGTGTTGTAGATCGGCCCGTCCGGATCGCGCTCGACGATCGAACCGGCGTGCAGCCAGACCCCGGCCGCCCGCGCGGCCGCCGCCATCGCGTCCGAAGTGGGCCCGTCCAGCGTCTCGGCGCCGTCCGACCACAGGTCGTAGGCGAAGCCGCCGAGCGGCCACAGCTCCGGCAGGACCACCAGGTCCGCACCCTGCTGCGCCCGGACCAGCGCGGCGGCCCGGGCCCGCCGTTCGGCGGGCGGCTCGGCGTCGGAGACCCCGAGTTGGATCAATGAAGCGCGCACAGTACCACCGTCCACGGCAAGAGACCTACGATCGTCACCCGAAAGCGCTGCCCAGCTGTCTCCCGGCAGCGTAACGTGCGGTTAGCTTGTGCGCCCGGAAGCCGGACCATCCCGGCCGACCGGGGAGGCCGGGCGCAGAGGGCAAGGAAGCTGACGGAGGGCCGGAGATTCCCGTGACGGACAACCAGACCGTGCAGGCTTACACGGAAGCGTGGGCCCAGAGCATCGAGTCCATATCGGAGCTGGTCGCCCCCCTCCCCGAGGGCTCCTGGAACCGGGCCACCGAATGCCCCGGCTGGTCGGTCCGGGACGTCGTCTCGCACATCATCGCGGTCGAGTCCGAACTCCTCGGCGACCCCCGCCCGATCCACTCCCTGCCACGTGACCTTCGCCACGTCACCACCGACTTCGCCCGCTACATCGAACTGCCGGTCGACAAGCGCCGCTGCCACACCGCGCTGGAGATGACCAGCGAGCTGGAGTACACGATCATCCGCCGCTCCCGGGCGCTGCGGAACGCCAAACAGATGCCCCTGGAGCCGGTGCGCTGGCCGGGCGGCCCGAACAGCCGCGACGTGCCGTACCACGAGCTGCTGCGCCTGCGGGCCTTCGACGTCTGGGTGCACGAGCAGGACCTGCGCCGCGCCCTGGGCACCCCCGGCAACCTCGACTCCCCGGCCGCCCTGATCGCCCGGGACGTCCTGCTGGGACTGCTGCCCAAGGCCGTCGCCCACCAGGCCGGCGCCCCAGCCGGAACGGCCATGGTCCTGGACGTCACCGGCCGCGTGGAGTTCCTGCGCACCATCCGGGTCGACTCGACCGGCCGCGGCACCGTCGACGAGTCGATCAGCCTGGCCCCCGACGTCCAGCTCACCATGGACTGGGAGACCTACCTCCGGCTCGCCTGCGGCCGCGGCCGCCCCGGCCCGGTCACCATCGACGGCGACAAGGAACTCGCCGACCGCGTCCTGTCCGCCTTCGCGGTCACCATCTGACCCCAACCACCCCACAGCGCACGCCACCCGGCGTACACGCACGAGTGCGCGCCGGGTCGGCACCACTCGTGCATCCATCCGTCAATCCAGCACCAACACCTCACCCGTTCGACCTCGTTGTTCCGGGCGCCCCCACCACCACCCGGAAGAAGGAGGGGCGTCCCCATGGACGACGAACAGCAGCAGATGGTCCTGGTCCGGTCGAGCTTCCCGGTCACGGGGCAACCGATCAGAGTCGTGATGATCGACGGACAACCGTGGTTCGTCACGGCGGACGTGTGCCGAATCCTGGGCCGAGGCAATCCGAGCGAGGCCCTCAAGATCGTGAATCCGGCGGACGCACGTACCGTCAACCTGCGCTCGATTACTCTCAGAAATTCTGAGAGTAATCACGTTTTCGCAGGTCAAAAACCCTACACGCGCGGGAATCCGGTCCTCGGAGTGGTCAATGAGAGCGGCCTGTACGCGCTGATCATGCGCTCCACGAAGCCCAACGCCCGACCGTTCCAGGAATGGGTCACCCGCGACCTCCTTCCCTCCGTCCGTCGTGGGGACACCGACATCCCCACCCAGCAACGACGGATGGCGGAGACCCTGACCGAGGCGATCGGACAACAGGTACAGATCGTCGCCGAGATCGACCACGAGGACTGGCCCGGCCTGACCGTCCACTCGGACGGGACGGTCCACTGCCGCCACGGCGAGATGGTCCTCCACCTACCGAACCGCGAAGAGGACAGCGGACCACCGTTCGGCGCCTACTTCGCCTGCACCGGCGAAGAACGAGTCGGAATCCGGGCCAGCCGGATCGTCCCCGGCTGCCCCAAACTGAAGCTGGTGGACCTGATCCGCATGCGGCGCGAAGCACTACCCAGGCCGGACCGTGAACCCGAGCCCGATCGCGGGCTCATGTACGCAGAAGTGAACGACGGCCACATTGGCCGCATCTACGGGACACCGCCACAGCTCGCCGAACTACTGCGCGAGTACCGGCGCTGAACTACCGATGCCGTATGCCCCCGGTATGCCTGAGTTGAACTCAGGCATACCGGGGGCAAGTTCTCAAGACCATCGCCAAAAGCGATGGTTACGACGTTTTCGCAGGTCAGAAACCCTGCATCCCCGCCGCCGCAACCTTCCGGCGCAAACGGAGGAACTCGCCGACCGGGTCCTGTCCGCCTTCGCGGTCACCATCTGACCCCAACCGCCCCACAGCGCACGCCACCCGGCGTACACGCACGAGTGCGCGCCGGGTCGGCACCACTCGTGCATCCATCCGTCAATCCAGCACCAACACCTCACCCGTTCGACCTCGTTGTTCCGGGCACTCCCACCACCACCCGGAAGAAGGAGGGGCGTCCCCATGGACGACGAACAGCAGCAGATGACTCTGGTTCGATCGAGCTTCCCGGTCACGGGACAACCGATCAGAGTCGTGATGATCGACGGACAACCGTGGTTCGTCACGGCGGACGTGTGCCGAATCCTGGGCCGAGGAAACCCGGCCTTCGCCGTCAAAGGGCTGGAAACCCACCAGCACCGCACCGTCGACTTGCGTTCGGTAACCATCAGCCGAGCTGATGGTTTGGCCATTTCCCCAGCTCAGAAAGCCTATCAACGAGGAAATCCATTGCTCGGCGTGGTGAGTGAGGCAGGGCTGTACACCCTTCTCATGAGGTCGGACAAGAAGTCCGCCCGGCCGTTCCGCGCGTGGGTCACTGAGGAACTTCTCCCCTCCGTCCGCCGCGGGGACACCGACATCCCCACCCAGCAACGACGGATGGCGGAGACCCTGACCGAGGCGATCGGGCAGCAGGTACAGATCGTCGCCGAGATCGACCACGAGAACTGGCCCGGCCTGACCGTCCACTCGGACGGGACGGTCCACTGCCAGCACGGCGAGATGGTCCTCCACCTGCCAAACCGGGAAGAGGACAGCGGGCCGCCGTTCGGCGCCTACTTCGCCTGCCCGGGCGAGGAACGGGTCGGAATCCGGGCCAGCCGGATCGTCCCCGGCTGCCCGAAACTGAAGCTGGTGGACCTGATCCGCATGCGGCGCGAAGCCGCCGAACAGCCGACGCGACCGGGGGCGCATCCGGCTCGCACACCGATGATGCCGCCGGAGGGCACGGTGCTCTGTGTGATCGACCGGGTCCAGCTCTACGGACGGCCGCCGGAGATCACCGAGGTGCTCCGGGGCATCGGGCTGTAGCGGCGGGAAACCATCACCCAAAGTGATAGTTTCAACGCCCTCCGCAGGTCAGAGACCCTACGCCCCCGCCGCGACCTTGCGGCGCAGGCGCAGGATCATCGCCGTGCCGACCGCCAGCGGGACGTACTGCCAGCAGAACGCCCAGCGGAAGGCGTCGGCCGAGTAGGAGTCGGTGCCGGCCGGGGAGAGGCCGTCGAGGAGGACGCCGATGCCGAAGAGGGTGATCATCGTGCCGATGAAGCCGCCCATGTTGACGATCCCGGAGGCGGTGCCGAGGCGCTCCACCGGGTTGCGGGCGCGGGCGTAGTCGAGGCCGACCAGTGAGGCGGGGCCGTTGCTGCCCATCACCACGATGATGGCGGACAGCAGCCAGATCGGGGGGTGTCCGCCGGGCCAGGCCAGGACGAGCGCCCAGCCGAGGGCGGTGGCCGTGATGACGGTGAGGACGATCGGCATCCGGGCCCGCGCCGAGACGGAGAGCACCCGGCCGAACAGGAAGCCGAAGGCCATGTTGCTGAGCACCAGCAGGGTCAGCATTCCGCCGGCCGCGGCCCGGGAGAGGCCTTGCGCCTCCACCAGGTAGGGCAGGCCCCAGAGCAGGCCGAAGGCGTTGCCGGGGAACTGGGTGGTGAAGTGCACCCAGAGCCCGAGCCGGGTGCCCGGTTCGCGCCAGCACGCGCGGACCTGTCGGCCGACGTTCGGCCGCGGCGCGGGCGGGTGTTCGACCGGCCGTACGGCGGCGGCCGGGGCCTCCTTGAGGAAGAGCGCGACCAGCGCGAAGACCGCGACGCCGAGCAGGGCGATCGCGGTGAAGGTGGGTGTCCAGCCCTCGCGGTGCAGGGCCTGTGCGAGCACCACGGTGGTGATCAGGTTGCCGCCCATTCCGGCGAGGCCGGTGAGCTGGGCCACGAACGGGTTCCGGGCGGCGGGGAACCATCGGGCGGCGAGCCGCAGCACGCTGATGAAGGTCATCGCGTCGCCGCAGCCGAGCACCGCCCGGGAGGCCAGCGCGGGGGCGAAGGAGGAGCTGAACGCGAAGGCCAGTTGGCCGAAGCTCAGCAGGACGACGCCGATCAGCAGCACCCGGCGCGGCCCGATCCGGTCGACGAGCAGGCCGACCGGTATCTGCATGGCCGCGTAGACCAGCACCTGGAGGATCGAGAAGGTGGAGAGCGCGGAGGCGCCGATGCCGAAGCGGTCGGCGGCGTCCAGTCCGGCCACGCCGAGGCTGGTGCGGTGGATCACCGCGAGGATGTAGACGCTGACGCCGATGGACCAGGCGAGCCAGGCCGCGCGCCCGCCGGGCGGGGACGGCGCGGGGGCTGCCGACGGCGCGGGGGCGGCCGACGGCGGCGAGTCGGCGGTTCGGGGAGCGGGGACGGACAGGGGTGCGGCTGAACGGGCGGGCTCCACGGTCATAGTGCGACCAGACTAGTCATCCCATGATGGGACGCCCAGTGCGGGGTGCGGTCGATCGTCCACGGACCACGGATTCCGCGGGCCGGGCGCGGGCCGGGCGCGGGCCGGGCGCGGGCCGGGCGCCAGCCGGGCGTCAGCCGGTCACCGTCCAGGACACCGACCGGGTCATGTAGCGGTCCCGGAAGGCCTCGTCCCGCACCCAGTCGGTGGTGTCCCGGACGGTCGCCGTGACGGTGGCCGTCCGGCCCGGGGCCAGGTTCAGCTGGTCGGTGTCGAGCCAGGTGCCGTCGGCGGCCTGCGGCGTCACCGCGACGCCGTCCACCTTCCACTCGACCTTCAGCTGTCGCGGGCCGGTCAGCGGCACCGGCCGGACGTTCAGCCGGGGGCGCCCGCTCACCTCGCCGGGCGGCGGCGACGGGGCGTCGGTGGGCCGGATCCTGCGGTACAGCTCCTCCATGATCGCTTCGCGCGACGGCAGGTTGTAGGCGCTGCCCAGGGTGCGCATCACCGAGTCGGGGGTGGGCCGGTAGAGGCCGTTGGCGCTGCGGTAGGCGCCGACCGTCCCGGCGCCGTCCGGGGACTGCGCGCCCAGCCAGCGCCACCACTTGGTCTGCTTCTTGCGCATGTCGTCGGCGTCGAGGGTGGCGAGGTTCGGGTACTCGGCGTCGTCCGGGGCGCTGTCGTACTCGTCGCCGAGGTCCCCCACGGTGTGTCCGATCTCGTGCTGGATGATCCGCCCGGCGTCCGGGCTGCCGCCGGCCAGGGTGGTCACCCCGGTGCCGCCGGCGCCGCCGTACTCGGTGGAGTTGGCCAGGGCTATCAGGTACTGCGGCCCGGAGCTGTCGCCCGCGTACCGGGCGGTGGCGGATTCGTCGGCGCAGAGCAGCCGGGCGGTTCCGTCGCACCAGAAGTGCATGCCGAGCGGGGTGGCGGGGTTGCGGCCGCGGCTCTCGGTCTCGGCTATCCCGGAGACCGGGGAGACCACTTCGACCCGCCGTATGTTGAAGAACCCCTGGTAGGTGCGGAACGGCTCGATGGCCATCAGTGCGTGCCAGGCCCGGTCGACCTGCTGTCGGAACAGGTCCTGTTCGGTGGCCGTGTAGCCGTCGCCGAGCAGGACCAGGGTGATCCGGTTGGCCGGGTCCCCGGTGCGGCGTATGTCGACGGTGGGGGCGGCCGTGACGGTCCGGCGGTCGGAGCGCTGTGCGCTGTGCGGCGGGACCGCCCGGTCGGCGGGGGCGCCCGGCCCGATCACGCCGAACGGCGAGGGGCCGACCAGTTCCAGGGCGGCGGGGAGTACGGCGGTGGACACCAGCACGAGCGCGGCCAGACTCCGAACGAGACGGCCAGGGTTGCCAGGTGGCATACGGGTGCGTCCTCGGGGTTCCGGTCACCCGGCGTAGCCCGGGTGGTGGAGCGAAGACGTACCCGGACGGGTGTGTCACCCCTACCGCGCGCCGAAAATGTCACCGACCTGGCCGAATGACCCTCACCTCACCAGTCATCCCAATGACTGGAATATGGCCGATGACAGGCCCCTCGTCAGCGCCTGCGGAGGTTCAGCACCAGGTGGGTGCCGAGCCCGAACAGCAGGCCCCAGAAGGCCGAGCCGATCCCGAACAGGCTCATCCCCGAGGCGCTGGCCAGGAAGGTCACCACCGCCGCGTCCCGCCCCCGCTCGTCCGCCACCGCCGCCGCCAGGCTGCCCTGCAGCGAGGCCAGCAGGGCGACCCCGGCGATCACCGCGATCAGTTCCTTCGGCAGGCCGGTGAACAGGCTCACCAGCACCCCGCCGAAGCTGCCCACCAGCACGTACAGCACGCCCGAGGACATCCCCGCGACGTAGCGGCGGCGCGGGTCGGGGTGGCTCTCCGGGCCGGAGCAGATCGCCGCCGTGATCGCCGCCAGGTTCACCCCCGGCGAGCCGAACGGCGCCAGCAGCAGCGACACCACACCGGTCGACCCGATCAGCAGCCGGTCGTCCGGCCGGTAGCCGAAGGCCCGCATCACCCCGAGGCCCGGTGCGTTCTGCGAGGCCAGCACCACGATCGTGAGCGGCAGCGCCAGCCCCACCGTGGCCGCCCAGGAGAACCCCGGCACGGTGAACACCGGCCGGGTCGGCCCGCCCGCGCCCAGGTGCAGCGGGAGTCCGACGGTCAGCGCCGCCAGCACCCCGCCCACCAGCAGCGCCACCGGGACGGCGTACCGCGGGGCCAGCCGCTTGGCCAGCAGGAAGGCCGCGAGGCTGCCGACCACCAGCACCGGCGCGCCGTGCACGGCGCCGAAGATCCCGGCACCGAAGGAGAACAGGATGCCCGCCAGCATCGCGTTGACGATCCCGGCCGGCACCGCCGCGATCAGCCGGCCGAACCAGCCGGTCACCCCGAAGAGCGTCACCACCACCGCGCTCACCAGGAACGCCCCCACCGCCTCCCGGTACGGGTACGCGCCCAGGCTGGTCACCAGCAGCGCGGCGCCCGGGGTGGACCAGGCGGTGATCACCGGGGTCCTGGTCCACCAGCTCAGCGCGAAGCCGCTCAGCCCGCTGCCGATGGCCATCGCCCAGATCCAGGACGCCGTGTGCGCCGCGTCCAGCCGTCCGGCGGCCGCCGCCGCGAGCACCACCACCAGCGGCCCCGAGAACGACACCGCGATGCAGACCAGCCCCGCCAGCAGCGCCGGCCCCGACACGTCCCGTCGCAGTGACCGGCGCTCCCCGCCCCTGTCCGGTACCGTCTCCGGTCGGACCGTCAGCTCTTCAGTCATTCCGGAAGTATCCCGAACGCCGCGCCGGGGCCCCGGAAAAGTCTTTGAAACCACCTGCAACCCCCGGCGAGGATGCACGTCTGTAGGGATGAAGTCACGTCATGTGCGCGTCCGTCATCGGTTGGTCCTGATCGCCGTCCGCCGGCCTCGCTCCCAGCGCCGACCGACGGGCGGGCGGAAGCGGAGGGGCCTTCCCCCACACGGCGGTGTGGGGGAAGGCCCCTTCGTGGCTTCCCGTTCGTGACGTCCCGGGCCGTCAGCCCCAGGTGATCAGGCGCTTCGGGCGCTCCAGCAGCGCGGCCACGTCGGCCAGCACCTTGGAGCCCAGCTCCCCGTCCACCAGGCGGTGGTCGAAGGAGAGCGCCAGCGTGGTCACCTGACGCGGGACGACCTTGCCCTTGTGCACCCACGGCATGTCCCGGATCGTGCCGACGGCGAGGATCGCGGCCTCGCCGGGGTTGAGGATCGGGGTGCCGGTGTCGACGCCGAAGACGCCGACGTTGGTGATGGTGATGGTCCCGCCCTGCATGTCGCCCGGCGAGGTCTTGCCCTGGCGGGCGGTGTCGATCAGCTCGCCCAGCGAGACGGCGAGGCCCGTGAGGGTCTTGCCGCCGGCGTCCTTGATGTTGGGGACGATCAGGCCGCGCGGGGTGGCCGCGGCGATGCCGAGGTTCACCTGGCCCTTGATGACGATCTCCTGGGCCGCCTCGTCCCACTGCGCGTTGATCTCGGGGTGCCGCTTGACCGCGGTGAGCAGCGCCTTGGCGACCAGCAGCAGCGGGCTGATCCGGACGTCCCGGCCCAACTCGCCGCTCTCCTTGAGCCGGCGGACGAACTTCATCGTGCGGGTCACGTCGACCTGGACGAACTCGGTGACGTGCGGGGCGGTGAAGGCCGAGGCCACCATCGCCTGCGCGGTCGCCTTGCGGACGCCCTTGATCGGCACCCGGACGTCGCCCGTCACGGTGACCGGCACCGGCACCGCGGCACCGACCGGCCCGGCCTCGACCGGCGCCGCCGCCGGGGCGGCCTGCGCGGTGGCCAGGGCCGACGCGTGGGCGTGCACGTCCTCGCGGGTGATCACACCGTCCCGGCCGGTCGGGACGACCGCGCGCAGGTCGATGCCGAGGTCCTTGGCCAGCTTGCGCACCGGCGGCTTGGCCAACGGCCGCTCCCCGGCGGGCTGTTCGGCCAGGACGGGCGAGGCGGGCGCGACCGGTGCGACCGGTGCCGGAGCGGCCGGCACGACGGAAGCGGCTGGCACGACGGGCGCGGCCGGAGCCGGCGTCGCGGTGACGGTCGTCGTGGTCGTGCGCCGGGCCCGGCGCTGGGCGGTGCCGGTGCGCGGGCCGTAGCCCACCAGCACCTCGCGCCGCTCGGGTTCGGCCGGTTCGGCCGGCGCGGCGGCGGCGACGGACGCGACAGCAGCAGCAGGAGCGGCAGGAGCCGCGGCCCCGGCCTCCCCGGCGACCGCGACCGAGATGATCACGGTGCCGACGTCGACCGTCGCGCCCGCGGGGAAGAAGAGCTGCTCGACGACCCCGTTGAACGGGATCGGCAGCTCCACCGCCGCCTTGGCGGTCTCCACCTCGCACACGACCTGCCCGTCGGTGACGGTGTCACCGGGCTTGACGTACCAGCTGAGGATTTCGGCCTCGGTCAGGCCCTCGCCCACATCGGGCATCTTGAACTCGCGGAGCGAGCGAACTTCGGTGGTCATCTTCGCTCCCCCGGATCAGTACGCGAGTGCGCGGTCGACGGCGTCGAGCACGCGGTCCAGGTCGGGGAGGAAGGCCTCCTCGACGCGGGACGGCGGATACGGCGCGTGGTAGCCGCCGACCCGCAGAACGGGCGCCTCCAGGTGGTAGAAGCACCGTTCGGTGAGCCGGGCGGCCAGTTCGGCGCCCATGCCCAGGAAGACCGGCGCCTCGTGCACCACGACGGCCCGACCGGTGCGCTTGACCGACTCCTCCAGGGTGGTGAAGTCCACCGGGGAGAGCGAGCGCAGGTCGACGACCTCCAGGCGGCGGCCGTCCTCCTCGGCGGCCGCGGCGGCCTCCAGGCAGACCTTGACCATCGGGCCGTAGGCGAGCAGCGTGGCGTCGGTGCCGGAGCGCACGATCCGGGCGTCGTGCAGTCCGAGGTCGGCCGCGTCGCCGACCTCGCCCTTGTCCCAGTACCGGCGCTTGGGCTCCAGGAAGACCACCGGGTCGTCCGAGGCGATGGCCTGCCGCAGCATCCAGTGCGCGTCGTGCGCGTTGGACGGGCTGACCACGCGCAGGCCCGCGGTGTGCGCGAAGTACGCCTCGTGCGACTCGCTGTGGTGCTCGACCGCGCCGATGCCGCCCGCGAAGGGGATGCGGATGGTGACCGGGAGCTTGATGTTCCCGAGCGCGCGGGCGTGCATCTTGGCCAGCTGGGAGACGATCTGGTCGAAGGCCGGGTAGACGAAGCCGTCGAACTGGATCTCCACCACCGGGCGGTAGCCGCGCAGCGCCAGGCCGATCGCGGTGCCGACGATGCCGGACTCGGCGAGCGGGGTGTCGATCACCCGTCCCTCGCCGAAGTCCTTCTGCAGGCCGTCGGTGATCCGGAAGACACCGCCGAGCTTGCCGATGTCCTCGCCCATCAGGACGGTCTTCGGGTCGCTCTCCAGCGACTTGCGCAGCGCGCCGTTGAGCGCCTTGGCAATGCTGAGCTGACCGGCCATCAGTGGTTCTCCCCCGCCTCGAAGGAGGCCGCGTACTGGACGTACTCGGCCCGTTCCTCATCGACCAGCGCGTGCGGCTCGCTGTACACGTGGTCGAAGATCAGGGTCGGGTCCGGGTCGGGCATGCCGCGCACGCCCTCGCGCACCCGCAGCCCCAGCCGCTCGCTCTCGGCGTCGATCGCGGTGAAGAACTCCTCGTCGGCCAGGCCCTCCTTCTCCAGGAGGGCGCGGAGCCGGGCGATCGGGTCCTTGGCCTTCCAGGCCTCGGTCTCCTCGGTGGGCCGGTAGCGGGTGGGGTCGTCGGAGGTGGTGTGCGCGCCCATCCGGTAGGTGAACGCCTCGATCAGCACCGGGCCGTTGCCGCTGCGGGCGTGGTCGAGCGCCCAGCGGGTGACGGCCAGGCAGGCCAGCACGTCGTTGCCGTCGACCCGGACGCCGGGGAAGCCGAAGCCGGAGGCGCGGCGGTACAGCGGGATCTTGGTCTGGGTGGTGGTGGGCTCGGAGATCGCCCACTGGTTGTTCTGGCAGAAGAACACGACGGGCGCGTTGTAGACCGAGGCGAAGGTGAAGGCCTCGTTGACGTCGCCCTGGCTGGAGGCGCCGTCGCCGAAGTAGGCGATGACCGCGTCGTCGGCGCCGTCCTTGCTGATGCCCATCGCGTAGCCGGTGGCGTGCAGGGCCTGCGCGCCGATCACGATGGTGTACAGGTGGAAGTTCTTCTCGTTCGGGTCCCAGCCGCCGTGGTTCACGCCGCGGAACATGCCGAGCAGGTTGAGCGGGTCGACGTCGCGGCACCAGGCGACACCGTGCTCGCGGTAGGTGGGGAAGGCGTAGTCGCCGGTGCGCATGGCGCGGCCGGAGCCGACCTGGGCGGCCTCCTGGCCGAGCAGCGAGGCCCACAGGCCCAGCTCGCCCTGGCGCTGGAGTGCGGTGGCCTCGCCGTCGAACCGGCGGACCAGCACCAGGTCGCGGTAGAGGGCGCGCAGCTCCTCCGGGGTGGTGGTGAGCGGGTAGTCCGGGTGCTCGACCCGCTCGCCTTCCGGGGTGAGCAGCTGTACGAGCTCCGGCTGGGCGTCCTTCCCCGTGGCGCGGAGGGTGTCAGGGACGCCGGGGGCCGCCTTCTTGCGGGCCCTCGCCGTGCTTTTGACGGTCACGTTCACTCCTCGGTCTGTCCGGCCGCCCGGGGTCGCCGGTGACCGGTCCGGTCACCGCCTCGCGGGGCGCGCGTGGGTGTGCGCTCCTACTGCGGGGCAGGTGGTGATCCTGTTCCGACGGCGTCCCTCACGAGAACGTTACCCAGCGTCCGCCCTTGGCGCGCTTGCGCTAGGACGTCCTACTTGTTCAGGGCTTACAACCCCGAGGGTGCCGCGGGCAGCGCGCCGTCGGAAGGGTGGGGGTGACGGACCGCGTGACGCAGCTCTCAATTCGGGCGCCTTCAGGACACCAGCGCACGTTATCCGGGCGCGGGCCCGTACGTAAGGGGGTTCTCGGTATCGGTTTTGGACCGCCCCGGCCGGACCACCTGGCTGCGGCACCAGGGACGATAGGTCTTCCGTACGGTGATATGGGAGGCTTTGGACGTGACTGATAACGGACAAATCAGGGTGTTCCTGCTCGACGATCACGAGGTTGTCCGGCGGGGCGTGCACGATCTGCTCTCGGTCGAGGACGACATCGAGGTGGTCGGCGAGGCCGGCACCGCCGCCGAGGCGCTCACCCGGATCCCGGCGGTCCACCCCGATGTCGCGGTGCTCGACGTCCGGCTGCCGGACGGCAACGGGGTCGAGGTCTGCCGGGAGATCCGGTCCCGGATGCCGGAGATCAAGTGCCTGATGCTGACCTCGTTCTCGGACGACGAGGCGCTGTTCGACTCGATCATGGCGGGCGCGTCCGGCTACGTCCTGAAGGCGATCCGCGGCACCGATCTGATCACCGCCGTCCGGGACGTCGCGGCCGGCAAGTCGCTGCTCGACCAGGTCGCCACCAGCCGGGTGCTGGCCCGGCTGCGCGACGGCGGCGAGAAGGAGGACGAGCGGCTGGCGCAACTCACCAAGCAGGAGCGCCGGATCCTCGATCTGATCGGCGAGGGGATGACCAACCGTCAGATCGGCAACGAGTTGCACCTGGCCGAGAAGACGGTGAAGAACTACGTCTCCAGTCTGCTCGCCAAGATGGGCATGGAGCGACGCACCCAGGCAGCGGCCTTCGTGGCACGGCACCAGGCGGACCAGCAGCACTGATCAGAACAGCGATCACAGAACTGACGACTTGTCAAGGGCCCCCGCACGGGGGCCCTAACCTCTGGCTGTGACTTTCAGCCAGACCCTCTCCTGTTCCCCGGCCCGCCCCGACCTCTCCGCGCCGCCGATAGGGACCCTCAGTCCGCCCGTCCCGCGCGCCGCACTCGCCGAGGTCCTGGGCCGCTACCGGGTGGGGGGGCTGCTGACCGCCGAACCGGTCGCCGAAGGCCTGCTGAACCGCGGTTACCGGGTCACCACCGAGACCGGCGCGTACTTCCTGAAGTGCTACGTCGACGCCGCCACCGCCAGCCGCCCGAAGATCGTCGCCCACCACCGGGCGATGGCCGGGCTCCAGGCCCTCGGACTGCCCGTCGCACCCCCGCTGACCTGCGCCGAACGAGCCGGCACGGTGGCCGGCTACGGCGGCCGGCTGTTCGCGCTGTTCCCCTGGGTGGATGGCCGACACCGGCACGGTACCGACCTCTCCCCGCCGCAGTGCGACGCGCTCGGCGCGCTGCTCGGCCGACTGCACGGCGCGCTCGACGACGTGTGCGCCCCCTTCGAACAGCCCCCCGGCTACCGCACCGCCGACCCCCTCGACAGCGCCGACCTCGCCCGCGACCTGCGGCGCCACGCCCGCGACCACCGCCCGTACGGCGACCTGGACGCGCTGGTCGAACGGCGGCTCACCGAACGGCTGGAACTGCTCGCCGAACACGCCCACCGCCGCCCCGCCCCGCAGACCGCCCCGCCCACCGGCTGGACCCACGGCGACTTCCACGGACTCAACCTGCTGTACGGCGACGGCCCCGACGGCGGCCCGGTCGCGGCCGTCCTGGACTGGGACAAGCTCGGCCCGCAGCCGCGCGCCGAGGAGGCCGTCCGCGCCGCCACGCTGCTCTTCAACGACCGGGCGTCCGGCACCCTCGACCTGGTGCGGGTCCGCCACTACTCGCAGTCCTACCGGGCCACCGGGGCCGCCACCGCCGAACACCTGGCCGCCGCCGTCCACCGGGTCTGGTGGGAGCGGCTGAACGACTTCTGGATGCTCCAGTGGCGCTACCAGCGGGCCGACCACCGGGCCGACCCGCTCTACCCCGCCTCGGCCGGCCAGTTGACGTGGTGGTGCCAGGAGTACGAACAGGTCCTGGACGCCTTCGCCAACTGACCGGTGTCAGCCCGGCCCGATCAGGGCGTCGCCGGCGGCTGGGTCGCCGGCGGCTGGGTGGCCGGCGGGTTCGACTTGGTCACCGGCGGCTGCGTGGCCGCCCCCGTGCTGCCGCCGCTTCCCGTGCTCGGGGTGGTCGGCGCCGTGCTGGGCGTGCCGGGCGCCGTGGTGGGGGGCGGGGTGTGGCTGGGGGTCTGGCTGGGCGACGGGGTCGTCGAGTGCTTGCCCGAACCCGGCGACGGCGACATGTTGTTGTTGCCGTTGTTGTTGCCGCCGTTGTTGTTGCCGTTGTTGTTGCCGCCGTTGTTGTAGCTGCCGCCGTTGCTGCCGTTCTCGGTCGGCTGCGTCGGGCGCCGGCTGCCGGTGTTGGACGCGGGCGGGCTCTGCGAGCCGCTCTGGGGCGGCGTGCTGGGCTCGGTCGTGCTGACCGCCGGGAGCGGCGTCGGCGGCACGATGTGCGAGTTCCCGGGTTCGTTGCCGCTGAACGCGAACGCCATGCCGACCCCGGCCGCGAGCAGCACGGCCACGGCGCCGGCCACCCAGGCCCACGGCCCGCGCCGACGGCCGGAGTCGCCGTCGTCGTCGCCACCGTAGGGGCCGCCGGCCCCCGGGTAGGGCGTCGACGGGGTGTGCGGGCCGCCCGGGCCCCCCATCCCCTGGTAGGGCAGCACCGAGGTCTGGTCGCCGGGGCCGATCGCGCCGAAGGCCGCGGTGGCCGCGGTCTGGTCGGGCCGGATCACCTGGGTGGCGTCGGTGTTCCCCTGCCCCGCGGCGGCCAGCCCGGCCGTCGCGCCGGCCCAGCCCGCGCCGCCCGCGCCGTGCATCTCGCGCAGCGCGTGCTGGAGGTGCGCGCGGAACTCGTCGGCGTCCTGGAAGCGGTCGTCCGGGTTCTTGGCCAGCGAGCGCAGCACCAGCTGGTCCAGCCCGACCGGCACCCGGCCGTTGGCCTGCGAGGGCGGCACCGGCATGTCCTGGACGTGCTGGTAGACCACCGAGAGCGGGGTGTCGCCGGTGAACGGCGGGCGCAGCGCCAGCAGTTCGTACAGCATGCAGCCGGCCGCGTACAGGTCGGAGCGGTGGTCGACGGGCTTGCCGAGCGCCTGCTCGGGCGAGAGGTACTGCGGGGTGCCCATGACCATGCCGGTCTGGGTCATGGTGCTGGCCGTGCCGGTCAGCGCCCGGGCGATGCCGAAGTCCATCACCTTGACGGCGCCCGCGGTCGTGATGATCACGTTGGCGGGCTTGATGTCCCGGTGGACGATGCCGTTGCGGTGGCTGTAGGCCAGCGCCTCCAGCACCCCGGCGATGATGATCAGCGCCTGGTCGACCGGCGGCGCGTCCTCGTCCACCAGCAGCTCGCGGACGGTCCGGCCCTCGACCAGCTCCATCACGATGTACGGCGTGGACTCGTCCCCGGCGTACTCCTCGCCGGTGTCGTAGACCGCGACGATCGAGTGGTGGTTGAGCCCCGCGACGGCGTGTGCCTCGCGGGTGAACCGCAGCCGGGCGATGTCGTCCTGGGCCAGCTCGCCGCGGAGCAGCTTGACCGCGACCGTCCGGCCCAGCCGTACGTCCTCGGCCGCGAACACCTCGGCCATGCCGCCGCGGCCGAGCCGGTAGGTCAGCCGGTAGCGGCCGTCGCCGACCGTGCCCAGCGGCGCGGCCATGCCGCGGCCGGGGGTCTGCGGGCCGCCGGGCCCGACCGGGGGAAACGCGCTGGTCGCGGCGTCGTTGCCGGGTCCGGGCATCCTCGGCGTCCCGCCGGTCCGGCCGTCAGCTCCGGCACCCGTTCCGTCATCCGGCTGCTGCGTCTGTGCCATCGCTCCTCGCCCCGGGCGTTCGCTCGGATCGCGGTGCCCTGTCGCTTCGTATCCCCGAACGCTACCGCCTCCGGCGCGGGCCCGTGGCACGCCCGAACCGGCCGGAAAGCGTCAGAGCAGGCCATTCCGGTCGACCGGGAGGTCAACCACCAGCACCACTGCGGGCCGCTCACCGGTGGTGTGCCCGGTCTTGGTCTTCGTCTTGTTGTCCTGCGCCTTGTTGACCACGATCGCGATGATGATGCCGGCCAGCACGAGCACGCCGACGATGATCGCGATGACGACCACGGCCGTCGAGCAGCCGCCGCCGCTGGGCGCCTTCGGCTGCTGGTACGGCGGCATCGGCTGCGGCGGCGGGGTGTGCGCCCGCTGCGGCGGGGCCTGCTGGAGGTACTGGGGGTGCGGCGTGTGCGGTCCCTGCGGACGCGGCGGCTGGAAGGCCGGCGGCGGCGTCCGGTACTGCGGCTGCTGCGGCGGCGGAGGCTGCTGGAGGTACTGGGGATGCGGGGTCTGCGGTCCCTGCGGACGCGGCGGCTGGAAGGCCGGCGGCGGCGTCCGGTACTGCGGCTGCTGCGGCGGAGCCTGCTGCGGGTACTGGGGGTGCGGGGTCTGCGGCGCCGCGTGCACCGAGCGCGGCCCCTCGTTGATCACCAGCGGCGTGCTGGCCTGCAACGGGTGCCCGCTGCCGCCGCCCTTCGCGGCCGCGATCAGCCGCTCCGCCTCGTCCCGCATCGCCACCGCGCTCTGGAACCGGTGCGCCGGGTCCTTGCGCAGCGCCTGGGCGACGAAGGCGTCCACCGCCGGGGTGACCGACCGGTTGAGGGTGGACGGCGCCGGCGGCTCCTCCTGGACGTGCTTGTAGGCGATCGAGAACGCCGAGTCGCCGTCGAAGACCAGCTGCCCGGTGAGCATCTCGAAGAGCATCACGCCGACCGAGTAGAGGTCGGAGCGGGCGTCCACCGGCTTGCCGAGCGCCTGCTCGGGCGACAGGTACTGCGGGGTGCCGACCACCATGCCGGTCTGCGTCATCGACGTGGCGCCCGGTTCCAGCGCCCGGGCGATGCCGAAGTCCATGACCTTGACGTTGCCCTTGCGGTCGAACATGACGTTGCCGGGCTTGATGTCGCGGTGCACCAGGGACATGTCGTGCGAGGCCTCCAGCGCGTTCAGCACGCCGACGATGACCCGCAGGGCCTCCTCGGTCGGCATCGCGCCGTACTGGGCGACCGCCTCGTTGATCGCCTCGCGCAGGCCCTTGCCGTCCACCAGCTGCATGACGATGTACGGGGTGCTGGAGCCGTCCGGCGCGACGTCCTCGCCGCTGTCGTACACCGTGACGATGTTCGGGTGCTCCAGCCGGGCCACCGCCTGCGCCTCGCGGCGGAACCGCTCCTTGAACGAGGCGTCCCGGCCCAGCTCGTTGTGCATGCTCTTCAGCGCGACCTGCCGGTCCAGCACGCTGTCGTACGCGAGGTGCACCGAGGCCATGCCGCCCTCGCCCAGCAGCCGCTGCAGCACATAGCGGCCGTTGCCCAGGGAGGAGCCTCCGACCGCCGCGTTGCCGTGCTCGCTCATGGTCCTCTGCTCCCCCTCGGCGCGGCCGTGGCGCCGCGACCGTGACGTTCGGTCTCGTCCGTGCGTGGTGGGCCGGGCCCGCGGGCCTGGCGGACCCCTGCCGCGGCGGTACGACCGGCCTGCGACAGGGGTCAGGGTATCGGCTGACGCCGACGGTGATCGGTCCAGGGCCGGTCCTGCCCCCGGACCGCCGGCGCCGTCCGGCGGCGCCCCGGCCCGGGGCGGACCGTCGTGGTACGTCCGGTGTCGGCGGCCCGTTACAGGTACGGGCCGGAACGGATGCCGCGGCCCTGGCCCGGCTCGTCCTCGTCCAGTTCACCGCCGTGCAGACCGGGCGGCAGCGCCCGCCGCATCTGCTCCAGCTGGGCCCGCGCCGCCATCTGCTGGGCGAACAGCGCGGTCTGGATCCCGTGGAACAGGCCCTCCAGCCAGCCGACCAGCTGGGCCTGGGCGATCCGCAGCTCCGCCTCGGTCGGAATGATGTCCTCGTTGAAGGGCAGCGACAGCCGCTCCAGCTCGGCGACCAGCTCGGGGGCCAGGCCGAGCTCCAGCTCCTTGATCGAGCTGGCGTGGATGTCCTTCAGCCGGGCCCGGCTGGCCTCGTCGAGGGGCGCCGCCCGGACCTCCTCCAGCAGTTGCTTGATCATGCTGCCGATGCGCATGACCTTCGCGGGCTGCTCGACCATCTCGGTCACCGGGAGCTCACGCGGCAGGTCGCCCTCGTCCTCGTCCCCCGCCGAGCCGGCGAACCCCTGGCCCACGGGCAGCCCGTCCGGTCCGACGATCAGCACCTTCTGGCCGTCCTGCGACTGCCCGCCCGCGGCCTGGAATGGCTGCTGAAACGAGCGCTCGTTCATCGGATTCGTCATGAACAACATTCTCTCTCACTGGGGTTGGTCGGGCGGAAGCCCCCGTACAACCGCCGTCCTGAGCCACCGCTGACGACGGTACGCCCCCGGGCGCCGCCCCGGAATCCGTACGGATACTCAGCTCCCGGCCCGCCCCGGCCCCCCTGGGGCGTGCACACACCCCTCACGGAACCTCCCCCGCCGCACCCGCCCCGCGACTCAGCCCCGGCGCAGCCGCAACCCGATCAACCCCAGGCCGCAACCGATCAACCCCAGCCCCGCGCCCAGCGGGAACTGGACTGTCGAGGCGTCCCGCCAGCGGGCGGGCAGGACGGCGGGGACGGCGGCGGCGATGGCCTGGGCGGTCGCGGCGGCGGCGTCCGATGCGGCGGCGGCGTTCGGTGCGGCGGCGTCCGCCGTGTCCGGGGCGCCCTGGTCGGCCTCGGGCTGGTCCCCCGCACCGACCTGCCCGGTGCTCCGGTCAGGAACCTGGTCGGGGTTCTGCTCGGGAACCTGCGCAGGGGCCTGCCCGGGAGCCTGCCCGGGAGCCCGGTCCGGGGCGGTGTCGGCGTGCTCGGGCGCCCACACCGCCCAGCGCCGGTACACCCGGGCGTCACCCCGGCCGGGGCGCGGGTGCTGCGGCGGCCCGACCGCCGGAACGGCCTCGGGCTCCGGCCCGCCCACGACGGCGGGCTCGGCGGTGAACGGGGGCGGCGACGACGACGCCGGCCCGACGGCGGCGGCGGCCGAAGCGGCGGCCAGCGGGAGCGTGAGCCCGAGCACGGCCGCCGCGATCAGTCGCTGGGGCCGGCCCGGGCCGGTACGGCGGGTACGACGGTGGTGCGGCGCGGCGGGCAGCGGCCCGAGGAGGTGCGTTGGTGCGGCCACGGTCGGAGGTCCTTCCGACGGCCGACCGCGCGCGGCGGGGTCGGCGGCGGGACAGCTCCGAACCAGCCTCACACAATCCGACGATCAGGGCATTTCGGATGTTCCGCCTCGGGCCGCCGCCCCGCGGACCCGGATCAGGCCCGCAGCACGACCTTGCCGACCTGCTCCCCCGCCTCCAGCGCCCGGTGCCCGTCGCCGGCGTCGGTCAGCGGCAGCACCCGGTCGATCACCGGCTTCACCACCCCGGACTCCACCAGCGGCCACACGTGCTCGCGCACCGCCGCCACGATCGCCGCCTTCTCCGCCAGCGGGCGCCCGCGCAGATTGGTGGCGATCACCGCGGCGCGCTTGCGCAGCAGCGCGTTGAGGTCGAGCTCGCCCTTCACGCCGCCCTGCAGTCCGATGATCACCAGCCGCCCGTTGACGGCCAGCGTGTCCACGTTCCGCTGCAGGTACTTGGCGCCCATGATGTCCAGGATCACGTCCACCCCGGCCCCGCCGGTGGCCTCCTTGACCGCCTCGACGAAGTCCTGCTCGCGGTAGTCGATCGCGATGTCGGCACCGAGTTCGACGCACCGGGCCAGCTTCCCGGCGCTGCCCGCGGTCACCGCGACCCGCGCGCCGACCGCCTTGGCCAGCTGGATCGCCATGGTCCCGATGCCGCTCGCGCCGCCGTGCAGCAGCACCGTCTCGCCGGGCCGCAGGTGGGCGGTGAGGAACACGTTGGACCACACCGTGCAGGCGACCTCGGGCAGCGCGGCGGCCTCCTCGAAGCCCAGGCCTTTGGGCAGCGGCAGCAGCTGTCCGGTCGGCACCGCGACGAGCTGCGCGTACCCGCCGCCGGACAGCAGCGCGCACACCTCGTCGCCGACCGCCCAGCCGGACACACCCGGGCCGAGGGCGGCGATCCGCCCGGCGCACTCCAGCCCGGGGTAGGGCGAGGCGCCGGGCGGCGGGTTGTAGTGGCCCTGCCGCTGGAGCAGGTCGGCGCGGTTGACGGCGGTGGCCGCCACCTCGACCAGGACCTCGCCCTCGCCGGGCACCGGGTCGGGCACCTCCGCCCACACGAGTGCCTCGGGACCGCCGGGTACGGGAATCGTCATCGCATACATGCCCCGAACCTACTGCGCGTCACGGCGAGGAGGGGGCAAGGCCCGCGTCAGCCGGTCGACTTGATCACGATCACCCGGTCGGTGAGCTGGAGCACGGCGGCCTCGGGCTCGCTGTAGTTGAGCACCCGCCGGCCGCGGACCACCGCGACCACCAGGTCCTCGCACGCGCGCGGGCTGTGCCCGGCCTCGGCCCGGGTGACGGGGCGCTCGACCACGTCCAGGCCGTTGCCGTAGGTGAGCAGGTCCTCCATCACCGCGCCGGCGTGCGGGCTGAGCATCGACAGGCCGAGCAGCCGCCCGGCCGAACTGGAGCTGGTGACGACGACGTCGGCGCCGCTCTGCCGCAGCAGCGGGGCGTTCTCGTCCTCCCGGACGGCCGCGACCACGGTGGCGCCCTTGTTCAGCTGGCGCGCCGTCAGCGTGACCAGGACGGCGGTGTCGTCCCGTTCCGGCGCGATCACCACCCGGGCGGCGGTGGGCACCTCGGCCCGCAGCAGCGTGTCGGTGCGGGTGGCGTCGCCGACCACGCCGACCAGCCCGTGCCGGGCGGCCTGGTCGATCACCTTGCGCTGCGGGTCGACGACGACGATCTCGTCCTTCTTCACGCCCTGCCCGAGCAGGGTGTCGACGGCGCTGCGGCCCTTGGTGCCGTACCCGATGACGACGGTGTGCTCGCGCACGGTGGACCTCCAGCGGTTCAACCGCCACTGCTGGCGGGTTCGTTCGGTGAGCACCTCCAGCGTGGTCCCGACCAGGATGATCAGGAACACCACGCGCAACGGGGTGATCACGAAGATGTTGGTGAGCCGGGCGCCGTCGCTGTACGGGGTGATGTCGCCGTACCCGGTGGTGGACAGCGTCACGGTCGCGTAGTACGCCGCGTCCAGGAAACTGACCCCGCCGCCCGCGTTGTCGTTGTAGCCGTCCCGGTCGACGTAGACGATCAGCGTCGTGGCGACCAGGACGGCGAGCGCCACCAGCAGCCGGGAGCCGACCTGCCGGACGGCCGGCGCGCTCCGCCGGGCGGGCAGCACGATCCCGGCGTCCGACCACGGCTCGGTCCCCGGGGCGGGCGCGCCCCGCAGCCTGCTCATGCGGTCGCCTCCCGGCTGTCGTGGGACGCGCACGCCCCGGTGGGCCCGTTCACGGTGCCTCCAGCAGTTCGACGGGTGTGCCGGCCGCCGCGCCGCCGGGCGGGACCACGGCCAGCGCCTCGGCCCGGGCGAGGCCGCGCAGCATCGCGGGCCCGTCGAAGGCGAGTGGGACGACGCCGTCGGCGGTGTGCCGGACGGGCAGCAGCCGGGTGTCCACCGGGTGCCCGGGCAGGCCGACGGCGGCGGGTGCGAGGGCCGGGGTGACGGCGGACCGCCCGCTGCGGGCGTGCAGCAGCGGCAGGGCGAGGGTGACCGTCCCGGCGACGGCGGCCAGCGGGTTGCCGGGCAGCCCCACCAGGTGCCGCCCGCCCGGAAGTCCGCCCCCTGCGGGGCCGGCCGACGGGGATGCGGCCGACGGGAGTTCGGCCAGCAGCATCGGGTGTCCGGGGCGGACGGCCACGCCGTCCACCAGCAGCCGGGCGCCGGCCTCGGCGAGGGCCCGGTGCAGGAAGTCGACCGGGCCGGCCGCCGTTCCGCCGGTGGTGACCACGATGTCGGCGGTGGAGTGCCGCAGCGCGTCCCGGAGCAGCCCGAAGTCGTCCCGGACGGCCCGCACTTCGGCCACCTCGGCACCAGCTGCCCGCAGCCAGGGCGGCAGCAGCGGCCCGAGCGCGTCCCGGACCAGGCCCGGACCGGGGACGCCCGAGGCGAGCAACTCATCGCCGAGGACGAGCAGTTCGACCACCGGGCGACGACGCACGGCGAGCCGGTCGTGACCGCAGGCGGCGGCCAGGCCGAGCACGGCCGGGCCGACCGGGACGCCACCGGGCAGCAACGCCTCGCCGCGGCGGCACTCCTGGCCGCGCGGGCGGACGTCCTGACCGGTGGTCAGCGGGTGGCGGCCGCAGTCGTGCAGCAACGTTCCGTCCGTGCGGCCGTGCTCACGGCGCAGGACGGCGGTGGCGCCCGGCGGCAGTTGGGCGCCGGTGGCGATCTCGACGGCGGCGCCGTCGGCCAGCGGCGCGGACGCCGCCCGGCCGGCCAGCACCCGCCCGGCGACCCGCCAGGGGCCCGGCCCGGCGACCGCCCAGCCGTCCATCGCGGAGGTGTCGAAGGCGGGCAGGTCGGTCAGCGCGGTGAGCGGCTCGGCGAGGGTGCGACCGAGCGCCTCGGCGAGCGGCAGCCCGACCGCCGGCAGCGGGCTCAGCCCGGCCCGGCGGGCGGCCTCGCGGGCCTGCGCCCAGCTCAGCACGCCGGGACCGGTCGACGGGGCGGCCACGGTGGTCTGCCCGACGGCGCTCACGCCTCGCCCGGCCCGGCGGCGGCGCTCCAGCGCTCGGCGAGCGCGGCGGTCCGCCGGGCGGCCTCGGCCACGGCCTCCGGCCCGCCGCCCTGCTGGGCGGCCGCGTAGCCGATCAGAAAGGCGGTCAGCGGCGCGGCCGGGCGGGCCACCCCGTGCGCGACCACCCGGGTGAGGTCGAGCAGTCCCCGGACGTCGACGTCCAGGTCGATGCCCAGGTCGGCCCTGACCTCGGCGATCCAGTCTTCCAGCGTGCGCTCCATGCGCCCATGCTGCCTGATCGGCGGTTTCCCCGGAGTGTTCGCCCCGTGTGCGGCGCGCGTCGTTTCCCGCACGGACGCCCGCGCGGGCCGTGCACACGGACCCCGAGGGAGCCCCTACGACCGGTCGCGTTCCCGGGCCTGTTCGAGGTCCTCCCAGGTGTCGCAGTCGTAGGCGACGTTGTCGGTGTCGGCCACCAACTGCCGGGCGAGAGCACCGGTGAGGCGGCGCAGCGGGAGGCCGGCCGGATCGCCGAGGGCGGCCAGCGCGGTGCGCAGCGGGGCGGTGCGGTAGGCGGCGGCGAGCGGCTGGTCGCGCCCGCCGGCGTCGACCAGGACGGCGGCGTCGACGGCCGGGCCGGCCTCGGCGAGGGCGGTGACCAGCCGGTCGACGGTCCGCCGGTCCAGGAACGGCAGGTCGGCGGCGAGCAGCAGCACGGTCGGCGCGGTGACCAGGTCGAGTCCGGCGGCGACGGCGGCGACCGGCCCGCCGCCCGGCGGCTGCTCCCTGGTCCAGCGGACGCCGGTGCGCGCGGTCGGCCGGCCGGGGCCGACCACGACGGTGGTGCGGGCGCCCGCGCAGGCGGCGAGCACCCGGTCGAGCAGGGTGGTCTCGCCCACGGTCAGCCCGGGTTTGTCGGCCCCGCCGAGGCGACGGGCGGCCCCGCCGGCCGGGACGATCACGTCGTAGGGCGTCATGCGGCCAGTATCCGCCCTACTCGGCTTCGCCCTTCCCGGGCTCCGTGCGCTCCTCGGTGATCTCGTCCTCGACGATCTCCGCCTCGATGATGTCGTCCTCGACGATCTCCGCCTCGACGATCTCGCCCCCTCGCGCCGCCCGGGCGGTGTTGACGGCGGCGCCCAGTTCCAGGATGGCCGGCAGCGTCAGCTCCCCGTACCGCTCGTTCATCGCGGTGACCAGTGCCTCCGGGTCGTCCGGGTGCACGGCCAGCAGCCGGTCGAAGTCCTGGAGGTACTCGCCGGTGAAGGCGAGCACCCGGGCGACGTCGTCGCCCTGGTCGGGGGCGCGGTGGCCGGCGATGACCCGGTCCACGCCGAGGTCGGCGATCCGGCCGAGGTTGTGGCCCCAGGTGGTGCGCTGGGCCGGGGTGGTGTCGGCGGTCCAGACGTGGGTGCCGTTGTAGGCGAAGTCCCCGGCGATCACCGTCCGGATACTTGGCACGTGGACGACCGTCGAGTCGCCGCAGTCGCCCTGGCCGAGCAGCAGCACGGGGATGACCTGGCGGTCGAGCATGAGGGGCTGCGGCAGCAGCGGGGCGGGGATCAGCGGGTGGTCCGGGATGTCGTCGCCGTAGACCGGCTTCCACTGGGCGACCTTGGCGGCGGCGGTGCGCCGGATGCCGTCGACCACGGCGGGCGCGGCCAGCAGCCGGGCGTCGGGGAAGAGCTTCAGCACCTCCTCGGCGCCGAAGTAGTGGTCGGGGTGGTGGTGGGTGACGACGATGGCGAGCAGTCGGCGGCCCTTGCCGGCGACCCATTCGGCGAGTTCGCGGCCGGCGCTGCGGGTGAGCTGGGCGTCGACCAGGATCGCGGTCCGCTCGCCGAGGATCAGGGTGGAGGTGGCGAAGAAGGCCGATTCGGGGCCGGTGAAGACGGCGACCTCCAGCGGGCGGGCGGGCCGCTCGTGGTCCGGGGCGGCGGCCTCGGCGGCCGTGCGCTCCGCGCCGGCGCCCTCCTCGGGCGGGGACGACGTCACTGGCTGCTCCCTCTGGTCGGCGGTCGGACTTCCTGCGCCCTACAGCATGGGAGTACCGGTGTCGGATTGCGCGGAAGGCGCGCCCGGCGGGGCGCGCCTTCCGGCTCAGGTCACATCGCGGTTCGGACGGCCGGCGCCTTGGCGTTGTGGGCGGCCTACCCCAGGGCACGAAAACGCCCGGGGCCCGTCCGTTGTGACAGCGGACGGGCCCCGGGCGGTTACGTCGTGGAGGTTACGTCGTGGAGCTCAGCGCTTGATCGCGCCGCGCAGGCGGGCCAGCCGGTCGGAGACGCCCCAGGCGGTCACCCGCCACAGCGCCTCGACGACGATGCTGCGGCTCATCTTGGACGCGCCCAGCTCGCGCTCGACGAAGGTGATCGGCACCTCGGCCACCTTGAACCCGGCCTTCACCGTGCGCCAGGCCAGGTCGACCTGGAAGCAGTACCCGGCCGAGGCCACCTCGTCCATGCCCAGGCCCAGCAGGGTCTCCTTGCGGAACGCCCGGTAGCCGCCGGTGACGTCCCGGATCGGCACGCCGAGCGCCAGCCGCGAGTAGGTCGAGCCGCCGCGGGAGAGCAGCAGGCGCGACTTCGGCCAGTTCACCACCCGGCCGCCCGGCACCCAGCGCGAGCCCAGCACCAGGTCGGCGCCGCGCAGCGCGCCCAGCAGCCGGTCCAGTTCCTCGGGCTGGTGCGAGCCGTCCGCGTCCATCTCGACCAGGACGTCGTAGCCGTGGTCGATGCCCCAGCGGAAGCCCGCGAGGTAGGCGGCGCCCAGGCCCTCCTTGCCCTTGCGGTGCATGACGTGCACGTTCGGGTCCTCGGCGGACAGCTTGTCGGCCAGTTCGCCGGTGCCGTCGGGGCTGTTGTCGTCGGCGACCAGCACGTGGGCCTCGGGGACCGCCGCCCGCACCCGGCCGACGATCCGCTCGACGTTCTCCGCCTCGTTGTAGGTCGGAATGATCACCAGGACCCTGCCGAGATCAGCAAAACTCTGCTGGTTCACGGTCACGTACAAACCTCTCGGCCGATGGCGGGGAGTGTCAGAACACCATCGCCCGCACTCTGGAACGCGGCTCCGCCGGCAGCCCGCCGACGGAGTGACCACGGTGGAAACTGCTGTGCAGGGCGGAGACTACTGCGTCCTGGCATCCTACTACCGCGCCCGGGAACCACCGGTCCGGCCAGGGCACTCCCCTCCGGTACCCGCCGTTTCCTCGCGGGCGACACCGGTCGGCTAGGGTCGATGACCTTGCCCGTGCCCGGACCCCCGCACCGCCGGGCCCGTTGCCCCGACGATCCGGCACACCCGCCACCCAGCGAAGGAGTAGGACCGCGCGCATGGACAGGCTCATCAACACCGTCCGCCCGTACGCCTGGGGGTCGCTGACCGCCCTGCCCGAACTGCTCGGGCAGGAGCCGACCGGCGAACCGCAGGCCGAGCTGTGGATGGGCGCCCACCCCGGCGACCCGTCGCGGGCCGACCGGGGCGAGGGGCCCCGCCGGTTGGACGAGCTGATCGCGGCCGACCCCGAGGGCGAACTCGGCGCCGCGACCGTCGCCCGGTTCGGTCCGGCCCTGCCGTTCCTGTTCAAGATCCTGACCGCGGGCATCCCGCTGTCCATCCAGGCCCACCCCACGATCGCCCAGGCCCGCGCCGGGTTCGCCGCCGAGAACGCCCTCGGCATCCCGCTGGACGCCCCCGAGCGGAGCTACCGCGACGCCAACCACAAGCCCGAAATGGTCTGCGCGCTGGGCGCCTTCGAGGGGCTCTGCGGCTTCCGGCGGCCCGCCGAGGCGGCCGGGCTGATGGCCGGGCTCGCGGTGCCCGGGCTCGGCCCGCTGATCGACCTGCTGGCCGTCGAGGACGAGGCCGAGGCGCTGCGCGGCACGCTGGCCGCCATCCTCACCATGGACGGGAAGGCCGCCGAGGAGACCGTCCGGGAGACGGCCGCGGCCCTGGCCCGCACCGACCCGGCCGGCGACTACGGGCCGTACGCCCGGATCGCCGAGGACTTCCCGGAGGACCGCGGTCTGATCGCCGCCCTGCTGCTCAACCACTTCCGGCTCCGGGCCGGCGAGGCGCTCTACCTGGACGCCGGCGTGCCGCACGCCTACCTGGCGGGTGCCTGCGTCGAGCTCCAGGCCAACTCCGACAACGTGCTGCGGGCCGGCCTCACCCCCAAGCACATCGACCTGCCCGAGCTGCTGAAGGTCCTGGTCTTCGAGGCGGGCGCCCCCGAGCTGCTGCACCCCCGCCCGGTCGACGGCACCGCCGGCGAGGAGCTCTACCCCGTCCCGATCGACGAGTTCCGGCTCTCCCGCTTCGTCCTGGACGGCCGGGACCGCGAGATCGACGGCCGCGCCCCGCAGATCCTGCTCTGCACCGAGGGCACCGCCCGGCTCACCGCCGCCGACGGCACCACCCTGGACCTCGCCCGCGGCCGGTCGGCCTTCCTCCCCGCCACCGGCGCCCCCACCCGGCTGTCCGGCACCGCCACGACCCTCTTCCGCGCCACCGTCACCGTCTGACGGCACCCAGGAACCACGCGCCGAGGGCTCGCCTCCCGGGTAGGAGGCGAGCCCTCGGTGTGTCCGTGCGGCGGTCAGCCGACCCGTTGCCCCGGGCCGCCGGCGCCGACTTCGACCGGCACCTGATCCTTCTCCTGATCCTGGCCCCCGCCCTGGCCCTTCTCCCCGGACTGGGCCGGAACAGCCCCGGCGGCCTCGCCGGTCGCGGGCGCCCCGATCGACACGGCGGCCGCCGGCTGCAGGGCGCTGCCCGGCCAGCGGCGCTCGACCGCCTTGGCCACCTTGCGGCCCAGCTTCTGCACGGGCAGCTCCACCAGCCGGTACATCACCCAGCTCGCCAGCATGATCACGACGAGGTACTCGGCCGTCCAGATCAGCTTGCCGCCGGTCGTCGGCGGCACCTTGGGCACGTGCAGCAGCGGCTGGATGGTGTGGACCAGCGGGACGTGCAGCAGGTAGAGCGAGAAGCTGATCCCGCCGAGCCAGGTGAGCGGCTTCGGGAAGCGGCGCTTGCGCAGCGCCATGCCGATGCCGAACGTGATCCAGGCCCCGAGGTAGGAGCCGGCCCAGGCCATCCAGCCGGCCGTCCAGGTGTTCTGCTCCATGCCGTCACGGTTGTACATCCAGGCGACGGCCACCCCCGCGACGACCACGAAGCCGCAGCACAGGATCGCCTGGAGGCGGTCGATCTGGCGGTTCTCGGCCCGGTAGATCGCGGTGCCCGCGAACATCGTCGCGAAGATCATCAGGGTCTCGAACATCGGGGCCCGGCTGTTGTTGTACATCAGCACGAAGCCCAGCAGACCGAGCGTGATCGCCCCGACCCGGGTCAGGTTCGGCCGGCCGCTCAGCACGCAGGCGAAGCCGAACAGCACGATCAGGACGGAGCCCCAGACCAGGTTGCGGGTCGAGGTGATGTCGCTGGTCAGCGTGTGGGAGGCGATGGAGGTGCCGAAGAGCAGCGCCACGCCGGCGAAGCCGACCGCGATCGGGCCGCTGCGGCGGTGCTGGCCGACCGTGAAGAGCGCGGTGACCATGTAGTAGAAGACCATCTCGTAGCTGAGGGTCCACATGACGCCCAGGCCGTTCCAGACGCCCATGAAGTCCTGCAGCATGGTCGAGTTGGCGGCCACGTAGATCAGGTCGTGATCGGTGGCGAAGAGCGCGACCGAGCCGTCGCCCTTCGGGATGATGGCCAGCGCCACCGTGATACCGATGATCACCGGCGGCCAGAGCCGGAAGATCCGTCCGATCCAGAACGCCCGCACGTCCCCGCGACGCTCCAGCGAGGCCGGGATGATGTAGCCGCTGACCAGGAAGAACAGCATGACGCCGTAGAGGCCCAGGTCGGCGTGCCACCAGATGAAGGACGCCACCCCGTCCGGCAGCATCTTCAGGACGTCGAAGTGGTGGAGCGCCACCACCAGGGCGGCCACGCCGCGAAGCGCGTCGAGCCAGCCCAGCCGACTGGCCGACCCGCTCGCCCGAGCCTTCGTGCTTCCCCCGGCCCGGCGGGCGGACAGCTGTCGTATCGTTTTCACCGCACGGACAGTAGCTCATCACACTGCTGCGTTGGCCTCGGTGACGGTCGGACGAGGCCCCCCGGTGCCCCTCGTCAGTGCTAGTCCCGGGTCATGTCGACGAAGCGCGAGTAGTGGCCCTGGAAGGCCACCGTGATGGTGGCGGTGGGGCCGTTACGGTGCTTGGCGACGATCAGGTCGGCCTCGCCGGCGCGCGGGGACTCCTTCTCGTAGGCGTCCTCGCGGTGGAGCAGGATGACCATGTCGGCGTCCTGCTCGATCGAGCCGGACTCGCGCAGGTCGGAGACCATCGGCCGCTTGTCGGTGCGCTGTTCGGGGCCACGGTTCAGCTGGGAGAGCGCGATGACCGGGACTTCCAGCTCCTTGGCCAGCAGCTTCAGGTTTCGCGACATGTCGGAGACCTCCTGCTGGCGGTTCTCGGCCCGGCGGGAGCCGCCGGACTGCATCAGCTGGAGGTAGTCGATGACGACCAGCTTGATGTCGTTGCGCTGCTTGAGCCGGCGGCACTTGGCCCGGATCTCCATCATCGACAGGTTCGGGGAGTCGTCGATGAACAGCGGCGCCTCGCTGACGTCGGGCATCCGGCGGGCGACGCGGGTCCAGTCGTCGTCCGTCATGTTCCCGGAACGCATGTGGTGCAGCGCGACCCGGGCCTCGGCGGACAGCAGGCGCATGGCGATCTCGTTGCGTCCCATTTCGAGCGAGAAGATCACGCTCGGCAGCTTGTTCTGGATCGAGCAGGCGCGGGCGAAGTCCAGCGCCAGGGTCGACTTGCCCATCGCGGGGCGGGCCGCGATGACGATCATCTGGCCGGGGTGGAGGCCGTTGGTGAGCGCGTCGAAGTCGGCGAAGCCGGTCGGGACGCCGGACATCTGGCCGTTGCGGGAGCCGATCGCCTCGATCTCGTCGAGGGCGCCCTCCATGATGTCGGCGAGCGGCGCGTAGTCCTCGTTGGTGCGCTGCTCGGTGACGGCGTAGATCTCCGCCTGGGCGGCGTTGACGATCTCGTCGACGTCGCCCTCGGCCGCGTAGCCCATGCCGGCGATCCGGGTGCCGGCCTCGACCAGGCGGCGCAGGACGGCGCGCTCGTGGACGATCTGGGCGTAGTACTCGGCGTTGGCGGCGGTCGGGACGGAGTTGACCAGGGTGTGCAGGTAGGAGGCGCCGCCGACGCGCTGGAGCTCGCCGCGCTTGGTGAGCTCGCCGGCCACGGTGATCGGGTCGGCCGGCTCGCCGCGGGCGTACAGGTCGAGGATCGCGCCGTGGACCATCTCGTGCGCGGGCCGGTAGTAGTCGGCCGGCTTGAGCACCTCGACCACGTCGGCGATGGCGTCCTTGGACAGCAGCATGCCGCCGAGGACGGACTGCTCGGCGGCGAGGTCCTGCGGGGGGACGCGCTCGAAGCCGTCCGCGCCGCCCTGGCCCTCGTCGTCGCCACGGCGCTGCCAGCCGCCGCCACCGCCACCGCTCTGCGAACCGTCGCGCTGGGAGCCGCTCCGGCCGCCCTTGCCGCCCTTCTGGAAGCCGCCCTCGCGGCCGCCGCCGTCGCGGTTGCCGCCCTGGCCGGAGCGGCCGCGGGAGACCGGGAGCCGGTCGCCGGGCCCGTCGGGGAAGGACGCGTCGTCGAAGGCGCCGGCGGGGAAGGGGTCCTCGGCGGGCTGCCAGTCCTCCTCCGGCGGCGGGGCGTCGTGGTCGTCGTACTGGGGGCCGGTCACGCGTGTTCCCCGATCAGCGAGTGGTGCGAGTTGGAGCGGGTCTTGCCGGTGGCTGGGTGGAGCGGAGCCGCTCCTCTTTGTACGCCACGGCACCGACAAATCGGACGCCGGGGCGGGCGGGAGTGTCGGGCGGAGGGCCCACGCTAAGGCGCCGGGAGCCGTTCAGCCAAGGCGGTTATCCACAGGGGGTGTGGACGAGCGGCCCTGGGCTGTGGAGAAGTGCCGCAAAGCTGTGGACGCCCCTGTGGAAGGCCCTGTGGATAACCGGACCATCTGTCCACCGTCAACCTGTTGACCAGGTATTACCTCTTTCCGGGCCTGTGCATGAGAAATTCTTCACACACAGCCGGACCCCCGCGGGCGCGAAGCGGGTCGAACACCTCGCTCAAGAATTCGAGTAATAGACAACTGCCACTAGCAGTCATTACCTGTGGATGAGTAGCCTGGAGCCCATGACCGCCCCTCCCGCAGCCCCGACCCCCTCCAGACGCCAGCACGACCGGGAGATCCTCGCACTGGCCGTCCCGGCCTTCGGCGCGCTGGTCGCCGAACCGCTCTTCCTGATGGCCGACTCGGCGATCGTCGGCCACCTCGGCACCCCACAGCTGGCCGGGGTCGGCATCGCCGCCGCCGCGCTGTCCACCGCGACCGGCGTGTTCGTCTTCCTCGCCTACGCCACCACCGCGGCGGTGGCCCGCCGGATCGGTGCCGGGGACCGCCGCGGCGCCGTCCAGCAGGGCGTCGACGGCATCTGGCTCGCCCTCGGTCTGGCCGTCCCGGTGGTGCTGCTCACCGTGCTGCTGGCCCCCTGGGCGGCCGACGTCC
The DNA here is from genome assembly GCF_042677305.1 of Kitasatospora sp. NPDC127121. Lineage (NCBI taxonomy): Bacteria > Bacillati > Actinomycetota > Actinomycetes > Kitasatosporales > Streptomycetaceae > Kitasatospora > Kitasatospora sp. NPDC127121. Next base: position 84,455 of record NZ_JBHXTQ010000024.1, read on the forward strand.
TGGGGGCTTCGGAGACCGCCGCCCCCTACGCCGTGACGTACCTGCGGATCAGCGCCCTGGGCATCCCCGCGATGCTCATGGTGATGGCCGCCACCGGCGTGCTGCGCGGCCTCCAGGACACCCGCACGCCGCTGCTGGTGGCGATCGCGGGCTTCGCCGCCAACATCGGCCTGAACGCCGGCCTGGTGTACGGCGCCGGGCTCGGGGTGGCCGGCTCGGCCTGGGGCACCGTGCTCGCGCAGACCGGGATGGCCGCCGTCTACCTGGTCGTGGTGGTGCGCGGGGCGCGGCGCGAGCACGCCTCGCTGCGGCCGGACGCGGCCGGCATCCGGGCCAGTGCGAGGGCGGGCGGTCCGCTGCTGGTCCGGACGGTCAGCCTGCGCGCGGTGCTGATGATCGCCACCGCGGTGGCCGCCCGGCTGGGCGACGACCAGGTGGCCGCGCACCAGATCACCATGACGCTGTTCAGCTTCCTGGCCTTCGCCCTGGACGCCATCGCGATCGCCGGCCAGGCGATCATCGGCCGCTACCTGGGCGCCGAGGACATCCCGGGCGCCAGGGCCGCCACCCGTCGGATGGTCGAGTGGGGCATCGGCTCGGGCGTGCTGCTGGGTCTGCTGCTGGTGGCCGCCCGCCCGCTGTACGTCCCGCTGTTCACGCCCGATCCGGCGGTGCAGGGGCAGTTGGACACCGCCCTGCTGCTGCTCGCGCTCAGCCAGCCGGTCGCCGGTCTGGTCTTCGTGCTGGACGGGGTGCTGATGGGCGCCGGGGACGGCCCCTACCTGGCCTGGGCGGCGATCGCGACCCTGGCGGTGTTCACCCCGGCGGCGATCGCGGTGCCGGCCACCGGCACCGGGCTGGCCGGGCTGTGGTGGGCGATGAACCTGTTCATGCTGGTCCGCGCGGCCTTCCTGGTCGGGCGGGCGCGCGGCGGCCGCTGGCTGGTCACCGGGGCCGTCCGGAGCTGACGGCGCCGGGGCCGAGGGCTCCGGCACGGAATGCGCCGACACCGAATGCGCAGGGGCCGAACGCTCCGGAACACGACCGAGGGCCGGACTCCCGGAGGAGTCCGGCCCTCAGGCCACTGCTACGGAACTCAGGCAGCGACGACGGCGACGTCGAGGTTGGCCTGGACGTCGGCGTGCAGCTTGACCGAGACCTTGTGGGTGCCCACGGTCTTGATCGGCGAGGCGATCGCGACGGCGCGCTTGTCCACGGCCGGGCCGCCGGCGGCCTTGATGGCCTCCACGACGTCGGCCTGGGTCACCGAACCGAACAGACGGCCGGCGTCACCCGAGCGAACGGCCAGCTTGACCTGGACGCCCTCGAGCTTGCCCTTGACCTCGTTGGCGGCCTCAAGGGTCTGGATCTCGTGGATCTTGCGGGCGCGACGGATCGCGTCGACGTCCTTCTGGCCGCCCTTGGTCCAGCGGATGGCGTAGCCACGCGGAACCAGGTAGTTGCGGGCGTAGCCGTCCTTGACCTCGACGACCTCGCCGGCGGAGCCGAGACCCGGCACCTCGTGCGTGAGGATGATCTTCATTACTTGGTCACCCTCTCTTAGCGCGCGGTGCTGGTGTAGGGCAGCAGCGCCATCTCACGGCTGTTCTTCACGGCCGTGGCGACGTCACGCTGGTGCTGGGTGCAGTTGCCGGTGACCCGGCGGGCACGGATCTTGCCACGGTCGGAGATGAACTTCCGCAGCAGGTTCGTGTCCTTGTAGTCAACGTAGTTGACCTTGTCCTTGCAGAAGACGCAAACCTTCTTCTTCGGCTTGCGAGCAGGCGGCTTCGCCATTGTGTGCTCCATTTGGGGTTCACGGCCCGGCCGGCGTCCTCAGGACGCCGGCGGCCGGGCCGCACGAAATCTGTCAGCTCTTAGAACGGAGGCTCTTCCGAGAAGCCGCCACCGGACGGGGCACCCCAGCTGCCGCCGCCCTGCTGGCCGCCGGACGGAGTGCTGGACGCCCACGGGTCGTCGGAGGGGCCGGACTGGCCGCCGCCGCCGGAGTTTCCACCCCAGCTGCCGCCGCCGCCCTGCTGGCCGCCACCGCCGCCCCAACCGCCCTGCTGGCCACCGCCGCCGCCCTGCTGGCCGCCGAAGCCGCCACCAGAGCCGCCGGGGCCACCGGACCGGTTGGCCCGGGTGACCTTCGCGGTCGCCGAGCGCAGGCTCGGGCCGACCTCGTCGACCTCGACCTCGAAGACCGTCCGCTTCTCGCCTTCCTTGGTCTCGTAAGACCGCTGGCGCAGTCGGCCCTGCACGATGACGCGCATGCCGCGCTGCAGCGACTCGGCCACGTTCTCCGCCGGCTGCCGCCAGACGTTGCACGTGAGGAAGAGGCTCTCGCCGTCCTTCCACTCGTTCGTCTGACGGTCGAAGGTGCGGGGGGTGGACGCGATACGGAACTTCGCGACCGCCGCACCCGACGGGGTGAAGCGCAGCTCGGGGTCGTCGACGAGATTGCCGACGAGGGTGATGACGGTCTCGCCTGCCATGGTGGTGATGACCTCTCGGGAAGATGTCCGTTCACCGCTGTTTCACGTGAAACAGCGGACGCGAGCTACCCGAGACCCGAAGGCCTCAGAGGTGGCTCAGTGGGTGTCCGGGCGCAGGACCTTGGTCCGCAGAACCGACTCGCTCAGGCCCATCTGGCGGTCGAGCTCCTTGACGACCTCAGGCGTGGCCTTCAGGTCGATGACCGAGTAGATGCCCTCGGACTGCTTGTTGATCTCGTAAGCCAGACGGCGACGACCCCAGGTGTCGACCTTCTCCACCTTGCCGCCGGCGTTCCGGACGACGGTGAGGAAGTTCTCGATCAGGGGGGAGACAGCGCGCTCCTCGACCGAGGGGTCGAGGATGACCATCACCTCGTAGTGACGCATGGGTAACCCACCTCCTTTGGACTCAACGGCCACGGTCTCTCCGTGGCAGGAGGGTTGTGCAGCGTCGGCACCGGAGCAGTGACGACACCGGCCACCGTAGCGGCCGGGTCCGACAATCGGGCCCCGCTCACCCGACAGGGTGGTCGCCCGGAAGAGAGCGCAAGGGGGCACAACTACACCAGTGCAGACGGCACAGCCTACCCGCACCCGGACGGCCGAACAAAACGCATAGGGGTTGTGAGACCGGCCCAACCGCCGCAATCTGGACGGAACGGGATTCCTGCCCGTTCGTCTCCACGCCAGGAGGTGGGACTCATGGCCCAGTCCGTCCACCGCATGCCCGCGCTCACACTGAACACCGACGGCCACCCGCACCCCCGCGAGAACGCCCTGGTGGGCCTCACCGCCGTGCTGGGCGTGATCGCCTTCACCACCTCGTTCTTCCACAACCTGCACCTGCTGACCTCGTGGACCGGCCTGTTCGGGATCATCACGGGGCTGCTCGGCATGTTCGTCTCGGTCACCACGGCCGAGCGCTTCGTGCTGATGATCACGCTCGGCGCCTCCGCCATCGGCTTCTACCTCGGCATCGCCCGCGGCGGCCTCTGGGGCTGAGCCGCCCCGGTCGCACCGTTCCGGAACCCTCGGCGCCCCCGTGGCGTATCTGCAAGGAGACAGGTACGCGACGGGGGCGCCGTCGCGCCCGCAGCGGCGGGCGCCCGGGCCCCGGACGATAGGGTCAGCCCGAGAACCTGGGCCCACCGCAGCCCGACCGACGAGGAGCACCGAGCAATGAGCCTGCGCCTGAGGACGATCACCCGCGAGGAGCACCTCGCCTTCATCAGGAGCCGCGCCTCGGCCAGCCACATGCAGGTGCCGTCGTGGGGCGACGTGAAGGCCGAGTGGCGCTCGGAGTCGATCGGCTGGTTCGACGAGGCCAACCAGCTCGTCGGCGCCGGCCTGGTGCTCTACCGGCAGCTGCCCAAGCTCAAGCGCTACCTTGCCTACCTGCCCGAGGGCCCGGTCATCGACTGGTTCGACCGGGACCTCGACCGCTGGCTCTCCCCGATGCTCGCCCACCTCAAGTCGCAGGGCGCGTTCTCGGTCAAGATGGGCCCGCCGATCGTCATCCGCCGCTGGAACGCCCCCACCATCAAGGAGGCCATCGCCGGCAAGCAGGCCAAGCGCCTGCGCGACGTCGAGGCCGACTGGTACGAGGCGCGCGCCTTCGAGGTGGCCGACCGGCTGCGCAAGGCCGGCTGGCTGCAGGGCGAGGACGGCGGCGCCGGCTTCGGCGACGTCCAGCCGCGCTACGTGTTCCAGGTGCCGCTGGCCAACCGCTCGCTGGACGACATCCACAAGAACTTCAACCAGCTCTGGCGCCGCAACATCAAGAAGGCCGAGAAGAGCGGCGTCGAGGTGTACCAGGGCGGCTACGACGAGCTGCCGATCTTCCACCAGCTCTACCTGGTGACCGCCGAGCGCGACAAGTTCACCCCGCGCCCGCTGTCCTACTTCCAGCGGATGTGGAAGGCCCTCACCGCCGAGGACCAGAACCGGATGCGGCTCTACATCGCCTACCACGACGGCGAGCCGCTGGCCGCGACCACGATGCTGGTGGTCGGCGAGCACGTCTGGTACTCCTACGGCGCCTCGGCCAACCACAAGCGCGAGGTCAAGCCGTCCAACGCGATCCAGTGGCGGATGATGCGCGACTCCTACGCGCTCGGCGGCGGCGTGTACGACCTGCGCGGCATCAGCGACACCCTGGACGAGAACGACCACCTGTTCGGCCTGATCCAGTTCAAGGTCGGCACCGGCGGCCAGGCCGCCGAGTACCTCGGCGAGTGGGACTTCCCGCTCAACAAGCTGCTGCACAAGGCCCTCGACCTCTACATGTCCCGCCGCTGAGGAGGCTGACCCGATGACGCTGTCGCTCTACCTCGACACCGAACGCTGGCGCACCCACCAGCGCTCCGTCCTCGCCGAGTTCCCCGGCCTGGTGCCGGTCGCCAAGGGGAACGGCTACGGCCTGGGCAACCACCGGCTGGCCGAGGAGGCGACGCTGCTGGGCACCGGTGTGCTGGCCGTCGGCACCGCGTACGAGGCGGCCGACGCCGCCGAGTGGTACGGCGGCGAGCTGCTGGTGCTCACCCCGTACCGGGTCGGCGAGGAGGCGCTGCCGCTGCCGCACGCCCGGGTGATCCGGACGGTGGCGAACCTGGACGCGCTGCGGGCGCTGCGCGGCGCCCGGGTGGTGGTGGAGTGCATGACCTCCATGCGCCGCCACGGGGTGAGCGCCGCCGACCTCACGGCCGTCGCCGCCGAGCTGGACGGCGTCGCCTTCGAGGGCCTGGCGCTGCACCTGCCGATGGACCGGCCGGACGGCTCCAGCCCGACCGAGGAGGTCGTCCACTGGGTGGACACCGCCCGGGCGGCCGGGGTGCCGGTGCACACCGTGTACGTCAGCCACCTCGGCGCGGCCGGCATGGAGCAGTTGGCCCAGCGCTACCCGGACATCGTCTTCCGGGCCCGGATCGGCACCCGGCTCTGGCTGGGCGACCACGGCGCGCTGGAGGTCCGGGCCACGGTGCTGGACGTCACCCCGGTGAAGAAGGGCGACCGCTACGGCTACCGCCAGCACCCGGCGCCGGCCGACGGCCACATCGTGGTGGTGGCCGGCGGCACCGCGCACGGCATCGGCCTGGAGGCGCCCAAGTACGTGCAGACCATGGCCTCCCGGGCCAAGGGCATCGCCCGGGCCGGCCTGGCGACCGTCAACAAGACCAAGTCGCCGTTCCACTGGGCCGGCAAGCAGCTCTGGTTCGCCGAGCCGCCGCACATGCAGGTCTCACTGCTGTTCCTGGACGGCGAGACCAAGCCCCCCGCGATCGGCGAGGAGCTCGGCCTCCAGGTCCGGCACACCACCACGCACTTCGACCGCGTGGTGGACCGCTAGGCCCTGTCCGGCCCTAGAACGACTGAAGCGCCTACGCCTTCTCGGCCGGCTCCGGCAGTTCCGGCTCGTCCAGCCACTGCTCGGAGCCGGCCGGCGCGTATCCGGCGTAGCTCTCCTCCTCGCGCAGCGTCCGGGCGGTGCCGAGCACGAACACGTCCGGGGCCCGGTCGAGCACCCCGCCGGACGGGTCGTCGCTGCCGTCCCAGCGCACCGGGTCGCGGTCCGGCTGCAGGGCGTCGCGGACCACCATGACCACCAGGTAGAGCGTGCCCAGCAGGTGCAGCACGACCGCGAAGTGGTACCAGGCCTCGCCGATCCCGTGCTGCTTGGGCCCGGTGACGAAGCCCAGGTGGGACCAGATGCCCAGGGTGTACAGCACCTCGCAGGCCTGCCAGATCAGGAAGTCCCGCCAGCGCGGCCGGGCCAGCACCGCGAGCGGCAGCAGCCAGAGCGCGTACTGCGGCGAGTACACCTTGTTGACCAGCACGAACAGGGCGACCACCAGGAAGGCCAGCTGCGCGAAGCGCGGGCGGCGGGGCGCCGTGAAGCCGAGCCACGCTATGGCCAGGCAGCCGAGGACCATCAGCACGCCGATGTAGAGGTCGAGGTCGGCCAGCCCCGTGCCCCGGCTCTGCATCAGGATCAGCCAGAACGAGCCGTAGTCCTCGGCGCGGTGCTTGCTGAACACGTAGAAGGTCGACCAGCCCTGCCAGTTGGCCGCCATGATCGGCAGGTTGACCAGCAGCCAGGAGCCGGCCGCGCCGGCCAGCATCACCCGGAACTCGCGCCACTTCCCGGCCCGCCAGCAGAGCACCAGCAGGGGGCCGAGCAGCAGCACCGGGTAGAGCTTGGCCGCGGTGGCCAGGCCGATGAAGACACCCGCCCAGCCGGGCCGGGAGCCGGACCACCAGGCCATCGCCACGGCGGCCAGCGCGACCGCGAGGAGGTCCCAGTTGACCGTGCCGTTCAGCAGCAGGACGGGCGCGAGCGCGAACAGCAGGGCGTCCCAGGGGCGGCGGCGGTGGGTGCGCGAGAGCGCCACCACGGCGACCACCGCGCAGGCCATCAGCAGCCCCGCGTTGATCGCCCAGAACCACCGCTCCTGGTCCTGCGAGGTGCCGGCGCCGGGCGTCAGCCAGGCCGCGACCTGCATGAACAGGCCGGTCAGCACCGGGTATTCGAGGTACTGCAGATCCCCCGAGGTGCCCGGGATGCGGTCCACGTACGGGTGCAGCCCGGCCGAGAAGCCGCGGCCGGAGAACAGGTGCGGGATGTCGCTGTAGCAGGCGTGGATGTACTGCGGCGAACCCGGCTGGAACCAGGCCTGGTTGTAGCAGGGCGCCTTCTGCACCATGCCGAGCACCGAGATCACGATCACCGCCAGCGCCAGGAAGCGCGCCGGGATCCACCAGGAGACGCCCAGCAGCGCCCGGCGGCCCGGCGGGCCGCCGATCACCTCGCTGCCGGCCGCCGCCACCGGGTCCTCGTCGGCCGGGACGACCACGGTGTTGACCGGCGGCGCGGCCGTGGCGACGGCCGGCCCGACCGGCCCTGCGGCGTCGCCGGGCCCGGCCGGCCCTGCGGATTCGTCACGATCGCTCGACGTCATGCCGGACATCCTGCCGCACCGGCCCCACCGGGACGAGGAGGACCCCGCAACGGGCCCGGCCTCCGTCGCCCGGCGGCACGGCGAATCATGACGAAACGGCGGTGGCGGCCCTCCGGAGA
>NZ_JBHXTQ010000025.1:0-7567 GCF_042677305.1 Kitasatospora sp. NPDC127121
GGGGGGGGGGGTGGGTGCCGCGCCCAACCCGTCGGGGCGGAAACAAACGGGGGGGTGCGGGGGGGGGCCCCGGGCGGGGGGGCCCGGGGGCCCCCCGCCGTTCTGCGCCCGTCCGTCGTCCGTCCCTCACCTGCGAGACGGGCGGGCGACGGAGCGATCCTCAGCCGAACGGATGAACCCCCGCCACCGCCAGGACCGCCGAGCCCGCGCCTGCCGCACCGGCACGGTAAGACAAGCCGGGCCCCTCCGCGGTGACACCGGTGTGATCGTTCCTGGCGCCGCCCACAGCCGAAGGAAGTAAGAGATGCGCGAAACGAAGCCCAAGGCCCGAACGGGTGCCGCCGCCGGCATCGCACTGCTCGCCCTCACCGCCCTGTCCGGCTGCCGCCAGCCCCACACCGGCGGCAGCCAGGACGTGCAGGCCGCTACGGCTGCACCCACCGGGGACGCTGCAAGCAGCGGTGAGATCGCCGTGCTGGAGCAGCCGACGCTGCCGCCGCCGTCGTCCGTCGCCAACGACCAGGAGAAGCGCAAGCAGGTCGCCATCGGCACCTGCGAGGCGACCAAGGACGGCTGGCGCGCGGCCGGCACCGCGGTGAACCCCGGCGGCCGGGACGCGGATTACCGGATCGTCGTCTACTTCACCTCGGCGAAGGCCACGGTGCTCGCCCTCGGCGACACGGCGGTGAACGTCAAGGCGGGGCAGAGCGGGGAGTGGGAGGTGCGGCAGGCGTTCCACGCCCCGCAGGGGACCCTGTGTGTCCTGCGGGGCGTCAGCTGAGCGTCCGCCGCCGGGCGGTCTAGCGCGGCGGGGGCCGGTTCTCGTCGCAGGTGGTGCGTTGGCCGTGGAGGAGGAGGGGGACGGCGCGGTTGGCGAGGGCTTCGGCGGCGCGGGCTGCCTGGGCGGGGGCCATGACGTCCGGGAGTTCGTGGGCGGGGACGAAGCGGGCGCCGAACAGCCCGCTGCGGTGCCGGGGCGGGACGGTGAGGCGGGTGTCATCGCGCACGGTGCCGCCGTCGAAGACGAGGTTGAGGCGCTCCAGGTAGCGGTCGGCGGGGGTGAAGTCGACCGCCAGGACGTCCGCGAGACGCAGGTTGAGGCCGGTCTCCGCGTGGAGGTTGCGGGCGGCGGCGAGGTGGGGCGGCTCGTTGGGCTGGGCCGCGCCACCCGGGAGAATGAGGCCGTCCATGTAATCGGGGTCGACCAGGAGGATGTCGCCGCGCGGGTTGCGGACGAGGACGAGGCAGCCGAGCCGGCACACGGGCGGCTTGGCGAGAAGGCGGGGGTCGCGCATCGGGTGCTTCACTTCCTGAGGGCGGCAAGGAGTACGAGAGAGAAGCCCGCCCACCACAGCAGGCGGACCAGGAGTTCAGCCGTCACGCGTCAGACGCTCGTAACGCAGCCCCTTGCGGAGCAGGTCGACCACCCGCAGGAGTTCGGACGGGCGGGCGCAGCCGAGGCCGATGAGGTAGCAGCCGGTCCTGCGGCCGTGCTCCCAATCCACGTCGACGGACGGCAACTTCACCCCGGCCAGGGCGAGGACGGTGGTCAGGTCGTCGAGGACGTCGGCCGCCTGGCGCCGCTGGTCGGCGGTGGCGCGGTTGAGGGCGGATCCCATCACGCCCCACCTGCCGCCGAGCCTCGAACCCCCGCCAGGCGCTGTAGGCGGCGGAGAAGGAGGAGAAGGAGGCCAGCTCACCCGAGGTGCCGCTGCGCAGCCACTCCCCCGTCGTCTCGTTCCGCACCCGGTAACACCGACCCTCCGGGTCCCACCGCACCCCGTAGCCGTGCAACCGGGGCACTTGGACATCACCCATGGGAGTAACCTTCCGCTGTCGATCCTTCACGTTCTGTGTGGGAAAGACTTGCGGAACGACCCCCTCCTAGGGAAGCATCTGAAGTCGCCAGTTCAGCATGGTTCAGTTGGGAAGCATCATGAACCGTAAGAAGCTTGATCCTGCGTCATCTCCCTACGCGACCCTCGGGATTCAGCTCCGCCGTTCACGCGAGGCACGCGGCCTGACCCAGACGGAACTCGGAGAGGCCATCGCCTACTCCGGTGCCTACATCTCCAGCATCGAGCGCGGCATCCGCGCGCCGAGCCGCCGATTCGTCGATCTCGTGGACGAGCACCTCGCCACCGGCGGCACCCTCGGCCTGATGCTCGACCAGCTTGAACACAGCATCCTGATAGAGGGTTTCCCTGAGTACGCAGACAAGGAAGCCGAAGCGACCGCCATCCGGCTCTTCCAGATCGGGGTCATCTCAGGGCTGCTGCAGACTCCCGAATATGCGGCAGCCTATGAACAGGCACCGGTCACGCGCGGGACCGTCACTCAGCAGCAGGCCGACGAGCGCATGCGGTTCCTCCTCGCCCGGCAGGAACGGATCAACCGACCGTCTCCGCCGTACGTCCAGGCCGTACTCGACGAGTGGAGCCTGCGACGGCCGATCGGTGGACCAGTGGTGATGGCACGCCAGTTGGCTCACTTGGAAGAGCTGGCTGGTCGGCCGAACACGACCATCCAGGTAGCTCCGCTCGGTCTCGGAGAGCACCGGCCGTTCGCACACCCGGTGACGCTTCTGACGATGCCGAATCGTTCGCTGCTCGGCTATTCGGAGAGCCACCTGCGCGGCCATCTGGAGCGCGACGCCGAAACCCTCGCAGGCTGGGCCAGGGAGTACGATCGGCTGCAAGCCGAGGCACTGCCTCTGGCCCCGTCGCTTGAGCTGATCCGCGCAGTACGGAAGGAATTTGAAAGTGCACCTTGACCTATCCGGCGCTCGCTGGCGCAAGAGCACGTTCAGCGGCCAAGGCGGCGAATGCATCGAGGTAGCGGACGGCTTCCCCGGCATCGTCCCGGTCCGCGACTCCAAGGACCCCGACGGCCAAGCCCTCGCCTTCCCCGCCGATGCCTGGCAGGCCTTCGTCACCGCCACCCGTACCGGCGAGTTCGACGCCAACTAGGCCTATCTGATGCCGGAGTGGGAAGTCATCCCCATCGACTTCCCACTCCACCCGCAGGAGGCAACCGCGATGAACACCACCTGGCGCAAGAGCAGCTACAGCGGACAGGGAGGCCAGTGCATCGAGGTCGCCGACGGCTTCACCGGCGTGCAGCCCGTCCGGGACTCCAAGGACCCCGACGGACCCGTCCTCCGCTTCCCCTCCCCCGTCTGGCAGGCCTTCGTCACCGCCGTCCGCGCCGGCGAGTTCGACGCCCGGTAGCAACAACTCCCGGCCCCGCCAGCCCGATCCAGGGGCGGCGGGGCCTTCTCAACCCCTCCGCCCGGTTCAACCCGCCGCCGCGGCCTCAGGGGGTGATGAACGGATGATCTGGCCCAACACCGTGCGGGCGAACGTCAAGACCGGGCACGACCGGGAGGTGTTCGCCGTCTACCCGTACCGCTCGGCCTGCCCGCAGTCGGTCTGGGCGCAGCTGATCGCCGAGGCCAGGTCCGACGTCTTCCTCGCGGGGTACACCAACTACTTCGTGTGGCTGGAGCAGCCCGCGCTGCTTCAGACTCTACGGCGCAAGGCCGAGAGCGGTTGCCGGGTCCGGTTTCTCCTCGGGGATCCGGACTCCGACACGACGCGTCAGCGCGAGCAGGTCGAGGACGTGGCGCTCACGGTGTCCACCAGGATCAGGGTCACCCTGGAGAACCTGGCCAAGCTCTCCGGTACCGAGGGCTTCGAGGCCCGGTTCAGCGCTCCGGACGACGGTCCGAACCATGTCGGCCTCTCCGTCTTCCGCTTCGACGAGCACGCCCTCGTCACGCCCCACCTCGCCCGCGCCGTCGGCCACGACTCGCCACTGATGCACCTGCGGCGCAGCGGGGAGAACGGCATGTTCGACCGCTTCGCCGAACACGTCGAAGAACTCTGGTCCCGGGGCGGCGACATCCGGACCGGCCCGCACTGACACCTGCGCCTAACCCGGCGCCGGAGTGGGAAGTCATCCCCATCGACTTCCCACTCCACCCGCAGGAGGCAACCACGATGGCGATCACCTGGCGCAAGAGCACGTACAGCGGCGGGCAGAACGGCTGCGTTGAGGTCGCCGACGGCTTCACCGGCGTGCAGCCCGTCCGGGACTCCAAGGACCCCGACGGGCCCGTCCTCCGCTTCCGCTCCCCTGCCTGGCGGGCCTTCGTCGCCGCCGTCCGCGCGGGCGAGTTCGACGACCGGTAGTGGCAACTCCTGGGTGGGATGAAGGAGCTGTCGGGTCCGGGTGACCGCGTGCGTCAGCGGGCGGAGGTGTGGGCAGTCGGGCGGACGGCGTCGGGCAGCAGGTGGAGTTCGTAGGGGGTGTAGCAGTCCGCCATCTCGCCTCCGACCACGGCGCCGCAGCGGCAGGCGCGGTTGGGCGGGCCGTCGCCGGGGGCTCCGCAGCAGCCGGGTGGGCCGCTCGTTGTCACGTGCCCGGTGAGGCCGGTCCCGTCGTCGGGGTGCAGGACGAAGGTGTTCCGGGGCCCGGCCGAGACGACGACCATTCCGTCGAAGTCGCTGATGCACGGGCCGCCGGGGTAAGCGGGGGGACAGCCGTCCTGGTCCTCGGCCGGGACGAACGGCGGTCCGTACGGCTGCGGATCGACGGCGTAGTGGCCGCGGGGCATGGTGGGCGGGGCCTGTCGGCGGCCGTTGACGAGCTCGCCCTCGAACAGGTGCCGGGCCGGTACCGCCGGGAGGGGCTCAAGGTCGGCCGTGAGGGCCTCGCCGCAGGCGGCGCAATGAAAAATCGTCATCGCGGCATGTCTACAGCGCCGGCCCTCACCTCGCAACGGGATTCCGCTGCCCCGCCGGGCGGGGGCTCGCCCGTCAGCCGAACCGGAACACCCGGTCTGGCCAACTGCCCTCGGGCGTCGCGCCGTCGAGGGCTTCGCTGATCGTCCGTTCCTCGTAGGCGAAGTGGGATTCCATGATCGCCGTGAGGCCGTCGAGTTCGCGCCCGACCGCTTCCAGTCCTTCGCCGGGCGGTTCGGCCGATTCGGCGGCGCGGTCGGCGAGTTCGCGCACCCGGGCGAGGATGGCGGCGATCATCTCGTGGTCCTCGACGAGTTTGGCGACCGTCCCGGCGAGCTGCGGGCGTTCGCGCACCAGCTGGGCGAACATGCCCTCGTCCTCGCCCTGGTGGTGTGCCGTCAGTGCGGCGCAGAAGGCCAGGCAGTGGGTGCGCAGTGCGTCGTCGCCCGGGCGGCGCTGTCCGATCCCGGCCCTGATGCGGCCGACCTGGCGGCGCAGTTCCTGGTGTGCTCGGGAGAGTTGAAGACTCAGGGCGACCACGCGGTCGCCGTCATGGGAAGCCACGGGAGGCGGCCCCTTCGGTTCCACACCTCCATGCCTGACGCTGTCCGCCACCGGCACGCGATGCTGGCGCCATCCGATCACGGGCCGCGGCGTCGGGGCAAGCGCCGCCGTGGCAGCGGCCGGTGGCCCCGGGCCCGGGCGGGCGGGCCGGGGCCGTCGCGGTGGCCCCGGCCCTACGCGGGGGCGGCAGGGCCGGTGGGGGTGGTCAGGCGGTGGCGGGCGGCGGCGAGGAGTTCGTCGGACAGGGCGGGGTCCTCGCTGGCGCGGGCCAGGAGGAGCGCGCCGACCATGGTGGACAGGTCGGCGAGGGCGCTCTCGCGTTCGGCGGCGTCGGGCAGGTGCTGGAAGCCGTCGGCCAGGTCGCGCAGTCCGGCGGTGAAGGCGGTGCGCAGCGGGGAGCCGGGTTCGGCGCGGGCCGCGTCGGCGGCCAGGGCTGCGGCGGCGCAGCCCTGGCCGGGGTTGTCGCGGTGGAGGGTGGAGAGGTAGCGGGCGAGGAACTCGGCGCGGGGGGTGGGGTGTTGGGGGGCGGGCGCGCCGGGGGCGGGGTCGTCGGCGAGGCGGTCCATGGCTTCGCGGCGTTCGGTGAAGGCGGCTGTGAGGGCTTGGGCGACGAGGTCGTCCTTGGAGGCGAAGTGCCGGTAGAAGCCGCCGTGCGTCAGGCCTGCGGCGGCCATCGCCTGGGGGACGCTGACCTGGTCGGAGCCCTGCTCCCGGATCAGTCTGGCGGTGTGGTCGATCACCTCCTGGCGGTGGCGTTCGGCCTCGGCCCGTGACACGCGGGGCATGCCTGCGTTCCTTTCCTCGTCCTGCGGTGGTGGTGGTCCTACTTTCCCATCCGGGCTTCCCCATCCAGTTTAGATGATGGTAATAATCTAAACGTTGCGGTGCCCCGGCTGCGGGCACCGCCTTCCGAGAGCGAGGAACACGCACATGACCGTGATCGACGGCTCCACCGCCCTGGTCACCGGAGGCCTGCGCGGCCTCGGCCGGGCGTTCGTCGGGGAACTGCTGGCGCGCGGCGCGAAGAAGGTCTACGCCACCGCCCGCACCCCCGTGCCCAGCGAGGACGCGCGGGTGGAGGTCCTCGCCCTGGACGTCACCGACGACGCCTCGGTGGCCGCCCTGGCCGAGCGCGTCCAGGACGTCGACGTCGTCTTCAACAACGCCGGCGTCCTGTACCCGGGAGCGCTGCTCACCGCCGACCTGCGGCAGGTCCAGGAGACCTTCGACACCAACGTCCTGGGCCCGCTGCGCATCGCCCGGGCCTTCGCGCCGGTGCTGGCGGCCCGTGGCGGCGGGGCGCTGGTCGACATCCACTCCGCGCTGTCCTGGGGCGCGGGCGCCGGCGCCTACGGCGCCTCCAAGGCCGCCCTGTGGTCCCTGACCAACTCCCTGCGCCTGGAACTCGCCGCCCAGCACACCCAGGTCGTCGGCGTGCACCTGGGCTTCGCGGACACCGAGATGGTGGCGGCCCTGCCCGTCGACAAGATCCCGGCCGCCGAGGTGGCCCGCATCGTCCTGGACGGCGTCGAGCGCGGCGATCGCGAAGTCCTCGTCGACGACCTCACCCGGGCGCTCAAGTCCGCGCTCCCCGGCCCGGTGGAGGGCCTCACCATCCCCATCCGCCGCTGACCCGCACCCCGCCGAACCCGCCGAAACCCGCCGGCCACCGCCGGCCGACACCGAGGAGAACACCCATGCCGCTGTGGCACGTCTACCACCCTCCCGGCACCTACACCCCCGGGCAGAAGCAGCAGCTCGCCGCCGACATCACCGGGTTCTACACCCGCTTCGGACTGCCGAAGTTCTACGTGATGACGCTCTTCCACGAGATCGGCGCCGACTCCTTCCACGTGGGCGACCAGCCCGCGCACGACGCGGTGCGGATCGTGGTCGAGCACATCGCCCGGCACACCGAGGACCCCGACCTGCGCAAGCGCACCCGGGAGGCCCTCGCCGCCCTCCTCGCGCCCCACACCACCGGGCGCGGCCTGTACTGCGAGTTCCACATCGACGAGACGCCCCGGGACCTGTGGATGATGGACGGGATCTCCCCGCCCCCGCCCCAGAGCGAGGCCGAACAGCTGTGGGCCCGCGAGAACCGCCCGATCCCCTACTGATCCCCTGCCGATCTCCTGCCGGCCTCCCGCCGACGGGAGCCCCGGCACGGCGCCGTCGTGGGGGGTGGGCCGGTCCGCCCAGCCCAACCACGAGACCCCCCCCCCCCCCCCCCCCGCGGGGGGGGGGGGGGCGGGGCG
>NZ_JBHXTQ010000025.1:7577-90181 GCF_042677305.1 Kitasatospora sp. NPDC127121
CCTACCTCCGGCCGCCCCCCCCCCGCCGCGACCCCCGCAACGCCGCGGACGGGCAAAGGCGCACTGGCCTAGACCCCACTCCAGCACCCACCCCCCCGCCACCCCGCGGGCGGTGGGTCCTGGCCGGTCCTGGCCGGTTCAGGCGTCGAGGGTGATCTCGGGGTAGTGCGGGGAGGGGGCGTCGAAGAGGGTGGTGGGGCGGCGGCGCAGGTGGAGCTGGAAGTAGGCGGTGAGGTAGGCGCGTTGGGCGGTGACGGCGCGCAGCGGGTCGCCGGTGCCGAGGAAGTGCTCCAGTTGGTCGGCGGGCCAGCCGATCACGTCCTGCCCCTGGGGGACGAGGAGTTGGAGGTCGGTGTAGGACAGGTGGCCGGAGCGGGTGAGGGTGAGCCGGCGGCGCCAGCCCGTCAGGTGGGGCCACAGGGTGTCCCACATGGCGTCGCGGGCGGGGCTGGCCCAGGTGGAGGCCATGAGCAGCAGGGGGCGCGGCTGGTCGGCGGTGGCGCAGGTGCCGAAGAGGGGGCCGTCGAGGACGGCTCCGGCGCGGATGCGGGGGTCGTCGTGGAGGGCCTGGGCGGTGGTGGCGCCGCCCATGGAGTGGCCGAACATGGCGACGGCGTCCGGGTCGAGGGCCTGGGCGAGGCCGGCGGGCAGGGGGCGGTGGTCGGCGTCGGGGTCGGCGCCGGCGGCGAGGTCGGTGAGGCGGTCGAGGACGAGGCGGACGTCGGCGGCGCGGTAGGCGACGATGTCGGCGTCGGTCATGGCCTGGACGGCGGCCTTGTCGCGTACTTCCAGGCGGTGGCCGGGGAATTCAATCTCGCCGGCGTCGAAGGTGTGGTCGACGGCGGCGACGACGTGGCCGTGGGAGGCGAGTTCCTCGGCGAGAGCGGTGTTGAAGGCGGAGTCGCCGCCGGAGCCGTGGGAGTTGAGGACGACGGGGTGGCGGCACGAGGTCTCGGCGGGGGCGTCGGCGTGGGCGTGGGTGGTGGGCCAGTCCAGGCCGGCGGCGGGGACCTGGAAGTAGGCGGTCTCCAGGTGGGCGGTCTCGGCGGGGCTCATCCAGGGGGCGCGGGGGTGGCCGGCGACGCGGGCGGCGGGGTACCAGAGGCGGGTGCGCAGCTCGCGCGGGCGCGGGGTGGGGGCCCAGCGGTCGGGGCGGGCGGGGTCGACCAGGTGCAGGGTGGTGGTGCCGACGGGGTGGGGCCCGGTGGGGGCGGGCAGCATCAGGCGCGGGGGCCGGCCCGGGGGTGAGGGCGGGGCGGCGGCGCGGGTGGCGGCGCGGGCGGGGGCGGTGCCCGCGGCGGTGAGCAGAGCGGTGGCGGCCAGGGCGGCCAGGGCGCTGCGGCGGCCGAACTGCGGGGCGGCAGCGGCGTACGGGGTGGTCACGGTGTGCGGGGTGGTCATGGGCCCACGGTGGCGGGTCGGGCCCTGCGGGCGCGTCGGGCCGGCGCAGGAGCGCCGGGCGGCGGGTACGACCGCGGGCATAGGCCCCGGGGCGCAGGCCTCAGCCGGAGACGGCGGGCCCAGCGGGCGCGGCGGGAGCTGCGGGGGCAGCGGGCGCACCGGTGAGGAGGGCGTCGAGCAGGCCGGGGAAGCGGGTGTCGAGGTCGGTGCGGCGCAGGCTGACGAAGCGGTTGCGCCCGGCGACGCGGGTGGTGGTGACGCCGGCCTCGCGCAGGACGCGCATGTGGTGGGAGACGGTCGACTTGTGGAGGTGCTCCAGGCCCAGGTCGCGGGGGGCGCAGGAGTGTTCGGCGCCGTCGGCGTAGCTGAGCAGCAGGGTCATCCGGACGGGGTCGCCGAGGGCGTGCAGGACCGTGACGAGGTCGATGTCGGCGGTGGTGGGCTGGGGCAGCCGCTCGTCTTCGGTCATGGCGCGTGATCCTCGTCGGGTCGTCGATGGTTTGACAATCATCCACCCATCCCTAGTGTTTGACGAGCGTCAAACTGTTGCCCTATCGTCAAACAATCGGGGGGCTTTTCCATGCCCGTACGCCTGCTCCTGCTCGCCCTCGGCACCTTCGCCATGGGCACCGACTCGATGGTCGTCGCCGGCATCCTCGGCCCGATCGCCGCCGACCTGGGGGTGTCCGTGCCGGCCGCGGGCCAGCTGGTCACCGTCTTCGCGCTCGGCTACGCGCTGCTGGCCCCGGTGCTGGCCGCGCTCACCGCCCGCTGGCCGCGCCGGCGGCTGCTGCTGACCGCGCTCGCGGTGTTCAGCGCGGCCAACGCGCTCAGCGCGCTCGCCCCGAACTACGGGCTGCTGCTGGCCACCCGGGTCCTGGCGGCCGCCGGGGCCGCGCTGTACACGCCGACCGCCAACGCGGTGGCCACCACCCTGGTCACCCCCGAGCGGCGCGGACGGGCGCTGGCCACCGTACTGGGCGGGATGACGGTGGCCACCGCACTGGGCGTGCCGCTGGGCACCTGGGTGGGGCGCGGCGACTGGCGGATGACGATGTGGCTGGTCACCGCGCTGGGCGTGGCGGCGCTGGCGGGGCTGGCGCTGCTGCTGCGCGACCTGCCGGCGCCGGTGGCGGCGCCGGGACTGCGGGCGCGCCTGGCCCCGCTGGGGCAGCGGCGGGTGCTGGGGGCGGCGGCCACCACGCTGGCGTTCTTCCTGGCCTTCCAGTGCGTCTACATCTACCTGGCCACCGCCGTCTCGGGGGCGACCGGGGGCGACGCGGACCGGCTGAGCCTGGTGCTGCTGACGGCGGGCGTGATGTCGGTGGCGGGCAGCTGGCTGGGCGGGCGCCTGGTGGACCGGGTCGGGGTGCGGCGGGTGCTGCTGACCGGCTCGACGGTGGCGGCGGGCGCGTTCGCCGCGCTGCCCTGGCTGGGGCGCAGCATGCCGGGGGCGCTGGTGTACGCGGCGGTGGTGCCGCTGGCGGGGTGGGCGGTGTCGGTGGCGCTGCCGCACCGGCTGGCGTCGATCGATCCGGGGAACGCGCCGCTGCTGATCTCGCTGAACAGCAGTGCGCTGTACCTGGGGACGGCGGCCGGGGGTGTGGCGGGCAGTGCGGCGATCGCGGTGCTGGGCGGGCGGTGGTTCCCGTTCGCGGCGGCGGGGCTGGCGCTGGTGGCGGCGGTGACGGCGGCGGCGACCACGCGGGACGCGCGGGCGGGTGCGCCGGCGGCGGCGGAGGTGGCGACGGTGCCGGCGCCGGCACCGTCGCGGTCCTGATCCTCGAACAGGCGGGGGCCCTCATCGGGCGGGGCTCTCAGCGGGCGGGGGTCTCAGCGAGCGGAGCCGAGGTTGCGGTCGACCTCGGCTCCGGCGAGCAGGAGGGTGGTCTCCTCGATGCGGCGCAGGCGTCCGCAGGGGGCGTACCGGCCGAAGAGGTAGACCTCCATGGAGACCCGGGTGCCGTCGGTCTTGAGGACGTCGACGGTGTGCCGGGTGGCGGTGCGGTCGCCGTCGTGGAGTTCCTCGTGGACCTGGACGCGGCCGGAGGCGACCACGGCGCGCAGGTGGCGGATGTGGTCGGTGAAGGCGGCGCGGTCGTCCCAGCGGCCGTCGGTGCGCTGGCGGTAGTCGGGGGTGAAGTGGCGCTCGACGGCGGTCTCCAGGTCGAGGCCGGGGGTGAAGAGCAGGTCGTCGAGGGCGGCGGCGATGGTGGTGCGGGGGGCGGTGGCGGGCATGGGGGTTCCCTTCTCGGAATCCGACAATGCGTGCGTGGCGCACGCTTCATGGGGTGAGCGTACCCCAGGAACGCGTGCGCCGCGCACGCTATGATCGGAGGGTGGACCACTCCCCCGAAATCCCCGACCCCGAGACCAAGACCGACCCGGAGGCCGCCCCCGGCCTCGGGGACACCGTCGCCCAGGCCCTGGCCGTCCTGCTGCGCCGCCCCGCCCGCGCCGCGCTCTACCGGCGCCTGACCGAGGGCCTGGGCGAGGCGGTGGACGAGGTCACCTACCCCGTGCTCTCCGGCCTGGCCCGCACCGGGGCGTGCAGCGCCGCCGACCTGGCCGCCGAGATCGGCCTGGACCGCTCCGGGGTCAGCCGCCGCGCCACCCGTCTGGAGGAGGCCGGGCTGCTGCGCCGCGAGGCCGATCCGCACGATCAGCGCGCCACCCTGCTGACCCTGACCGGCGCGGGCGAGCGCACCGTGGCGGTGATGCGCGGGCGCCTGGCCGGCGGCATCGAGGAGGCGCTCGCCTCCTGGCCGCCCGGGGAGGCCGAGGCGTTCGCCCGGTCGCTGCGGCGCTTCACCGAGCAGGGCCCGTTCGGCTGAGCACGAGACGAAAGGGCTAAGGGGCGGCGAAGCGACGGAGCTAAGGGGCGCGCGGGACAGCGCCGTGACGGCGAGGGGCCCGGAAAACGCGGGTGCCCCGGGCCGGTGAACCGGTCCGGGGCACCCGCGGGCGCGGGGATCAGGCGCCGAGGACCTCGCCGACCAGGGCGCGGGCCTCCTCCTGCACCCGGGCCAGGTGGCCGGTGCCGAGGAAGGACTCGGCGTAGATCTTGTAGACGTCCTCGGTGCCCGAGGGGCGGGCCGCGAACCAGGCGTTGTCGGTGCACACCTTGATGCCGCCGATCGGCGCGCCGTTGCCGGGCGCCTCGGCCAGCACCGCGGTCACCGCCTCGCCGGCCAGTTCGCCCGCGGTGACCTGCTGCGGGGAGAGCCGGGCCAGGCGCGCCTTCTGCTCGCGGTCGGCCGGGGCGTCCACGCGGGCGTAGGCGGGGGCGCCGTGGCGCTCGGTCAGCTCCCGGTAGTAGGCGCTGGGGGTGGCGCCGGTGACGGCGGTGATCTCGGAGGCCAGCAGGGCCAGCAGGATGCCGTCCTTGTCGGTGGTCCACACCCCGCCGTCGCGGCGCAGGAACGAGGCGCCGGCCGACTCCTCGCCGCCGAAGGCGATCGAGCCCTCCGCGAGCCCGTCGACGAACCACTTGAAGCCCACCGGCACCTCGACCAATTCGCGCTTGAGGTCGGCGGCGACCCGGTCCAGCATCGAGGAGGACACCAGCGTCTTGCCGACCGCGGCGTCGGCGGGCCAGTCCGCGCGGTGGCGGTACAGGTAGTCGACGGCCACCGCCAGGTAGTGGTTGGGGTTCATCAGGCCGCCGTCGGGGGTGACGATGCCGTGCCGGTCGGCGTCCGCGTCGTTGCCGGTGGCGATGGCGTACTCGTCGCGGCGCCCGATCAGGGAGGCCATCGCGGACGGCGAGGAGCAGTCCATGCGGATCTTGCCGTCCCAGTCCAGCGTCATGAACCGCCAGGTCGGGTCGGTGACCGGGTTGACCACCGTCAGGTCCAGGCGGTGCGTCTCGGCGATGCGCGCCCAGTACGCCACCGACGCCCCGCCCAGCGGGTCCGCGCCGATGCGCAGCCCGGCCGCGCGCACCGCGTCCAGGTCGAGGACGGCGGGCAGGTCATCGACGTAGGTGCCCAGGTAGTCGTGGCGCCCGGTGGTCGCCGCCGCCAGCGCCCGCGCGTACGGGACGCGCTTGACGCCGCGCAGGCCCTCGCGGATCAGCTCGTTGGCGCGGTCCTGGATCCAGCCGGTGGCCTGCGAGCCGGCCGGGCCGCCGCTGGGCGGGTTGTACTTGAAGCCGCCGTCGCGCGGCGGGTTGTGCGAGGGGGTGACCACGATGCCGTCCGCCAGCGCCCGGGGGCTGCGCCGGTTGTGGGCCAGGATCGCGTGCGAGACCGCGGGCGTGGGGGTGTAGCCGTCGGCCGCGTCCAGCAGTACCTGCACGCCGTTGGCGGCCAGCACCTCCACCGCCGTCACCTTCGCCGGCTCCGAGAGCGCGTGCGTGTCGGCGCCCAGGAACAGCGGTCCTGCGATGCCCTGTTGGGCCCGGTACTCGCAGATCGCCTGCGTGGTCGCGGCGATGTGGTCCTCGTTGAACGCGGCGTCCAGCGAGGACCCGCGGTGGCCCGAGGTGCCGAACGCCACCCGCTGGCCGACCTCCTGAGGGTCCGGGTTCAGCGCGTAGTACGCCGTCACCAGCCGCGCCACATCCACCAGGTCATCCGGCTGTGCCAACTGCCCGGCCCGTGCGTGTGCCATCCGTCTTCTCCCGCCAACTTCCCGTACGCGTCCTTGCCCCGTGCCACCGATCGTAGCCAGAACGCGACCGTGCCCCGAACCGCGAGGCGGGGCGGGGCACGGCGGGGCCGGGGTTCAGGGGCCGGGGTTCAGGCGGGCAGCTGCTGGCGGTAGGCGTCCAGGGCGGGGGCGGTGGTGGTGGCGAGGAACTCGGTCACCGTGTAGGCGACCAGGCCCTCGCGGGCGAAGGGGTCGGTGCGGGTCAGCTCCTCGACCGCGGCGCGGTCCTCGCCCAGCGCGATGATCACCCCGCCCTCGCGCGGCACCTTGCGGCCCGAGGCGAGGAAGGTGCCGGCCTCGTAGTGCCCGCGCAGCCACTCGACGTGCTGCGGCAAGGCGGCGTCGATGCGCTCCAGCGGGGCGGTGTACGTCAGCTCAAGTACGAACATGCGACCAGGCTAGCCCCGCACGGCAGGGGCCTCGCGGCCGGGGATCCCGGCGTGTACCGAGCCCCATTGTGCCAGTTCAGCGGGGGGTTTCGGTAGGACGCAGAGCACCCGGATCACACCTTGCCGGGCGGCGGGCGCAGCCCGCAGACTCGTCCGCATCCACTCCTTCGGCCACGCGCCGGCCCCCTGCCCAGGGCGGCCGGGGCGCGCGCCGTGCTGCGCACGGGCCGTACGGCGCCGCAGGCGGTGGGCGGTGAACGGACGAAGGGGGACGCGAGGATGACGGTGCACAAGGACACGGCACGCAAGGACGCGGCGCACAGGGACACGGCGCACAGGGACCTGGTGCTCAAGGCGCGGGTGCGGCTGCTGAGCCACAACGAGTGGATCCTGGACGCCCCGGAGGGGCTGTGGGTGTACCGGGCGCTGTTCCCGGTCAGCCCGCCCGTGTACGCCTACAAGCTCGCCTACGTGCTGTGGACGGCGGCCGACTCGCCGCGGGTGGCCCATCTGCCCCAGGCGCGGCGGGCGTTGCTGGAGGAGGCGCGGGCCGCCTGCGCGCACATCCCCGCCGGCGCCCCGGCCTACCAGATGCGGATGCCGGAGTACATCGCGGCCGCGCTGGCGGGGCTGGAGCAGGAGGGGCGTGCGGGGAGGTAGGTGGTCGCGGGGTGGTTGCGGTACAACAATCCCTATTTGACGACTGATCGGAGAAACGCTGATATGAGCAGTTCAGGTCTGTCCCGCCGCGCACTGATCGCCGGCGCCGGCGCCGCCGTCGTCGGCTGGAACACCGCCGCCCGCGCCTGGGCCGCCGAGCCGGGCGAGAACGTGGATCAACTGCCCGCCCTGGACGGCACGGTGGCCCTGCGGGGCACCGACGTGGAACGGTTCTCCTCCGACTTCGGGCACCTGGTCACCGCCTCGCCCCGCGCGGTGCTGCGCCCGGCCTCGGTGCGCGACGTCCAGAAGGTGGTGGCCTTCGCCCGCCGCCACCGCATCCCGGTGGCGGTCAACGGGCAGAGCGGCGACCAGGCGGCGGCCGGCGACAGCGGGCTGGAGTCGCACTCCAGCTACGGCCAGGCCAACCCCCGCGGCGGCATCGCGATCGACGCGCGCGGGCTGTCGCGGATCCTCTCCGTCGAACCCGGGCGCGCCGTCGTGGAGGCGGGCGCCACCTGGGCGCAGCTGACGGACGCGGCGCTGGCGGCGGGCTGGATGCCGCCGTGCCTGACGGACTACCTGCACCTGTCGGTGGGCGGGACGCTGAGCGTGGGCGGCATCGGCGGGGCGGTGCAACGCCACGGGCTGCAGGCGGACACCGTGCGGTCGCTGGACGTGGTGACCGGCACCGGCGAGCTGGTGACGGCCTCGCGCGAGCACAACCGGGAGCTGTTCGAGGCGGTGCTGGCCGGCGGCGGGCAGGTGGGGATCATCGTGCGGGCCACGCTCGCCCTGGTGCCGGCGCGCGAGCGCGCCACCGTGTTCACCCTGGCCTACGACGACGCGGACCTCTACCGCGCGGACCAGGAGAAGGTGCTGGCCCAGGGCCGCTTCGACCTCCAGGTCGGCAACGTGGTGCGCAGCGCGGACGGGCAGCGGTGGCGCTACACGGCGGAGCTGGTGGCCTACGGGGACGCCGGGCGGGCGGTGGACCGGGAGACGCTGCTGGCGGGGCTGCACGGGGTGGCGGGCGAGACGACGGTGGTGGAGCAGAGCTGGCGCGAGTACGCGTTCCGGGTGGACGCGTTCGCGGGCTACCTGCGGGCGGCCGGGTTCTGGGGGCTGCCGAAGCCGTGGCTGAGCCTGTTCCTGCCCGCCTCGACGGTGGGGGTGTTCATGCGGGAGGCGACCGCGCTGCTGACGGCGGAGGACCTGGGGGCGGGGCTGCTGCTGTTCTACCCGTACGCGCGGGCGCGGGTGGGGGCGCCGCTGGCGGTGCTGCCGCAGGAGCCGGTGGGCTGGCACTTCGACCTGCTGGCGTTCCCGGCGCCGGGGGCGGACACGGCGGCGATGCTGGAGCGCAACCGGCGGCTGTACGACCGGGCGGTGGCGCTGGGCGGCAAGCGCTACCTGATCGGGGCGGTGCCGGGGATGACGGGGGCGGACTGGCGGCGCCACTACGGCGGTCTGTGGGAGCGGGTGGAGCGGGCCAAGCGGCGGTGGGATCCGGCGGGGATCCTGGCACCGGGCCAGGGCATCCACGCCGGCTGACGGCCGGGCCCCCGGGCCGCCTGCGGGGGGGGCGGGCGGCCCGGCGGGGGGCAGATAGAAGGTGGTCAGGTGATCTCCAGCTGCGCCATCATGCCCATCGCGGAGTGGTCCAGCAGGTGGCAGTGGTAGGGGTAGCGGCCGCGGTAGGAGTCGAAGAGGGCCTGCAGGCGCACGCTCTCCCCCGGCAGCAGGCGCACGGTGTCCTTCAGGCCGGACTCCGCCGGGCCGGGCGCGGCGCCGTTGCGCGCCAGCACCCGGAACTGCACCAGGTGCAGGTGGAAGTTGTGCGGGACGTCCTTGTTGGCGTTGACGACCGTCCAGATCTCCGAGGTGCCGAACGCCACCGAGGCGTCCACCCGCGCCGGGTCGTACACCTTGCCGTCGATCAGTCCCAGCGGGGCGGCGCCGGGCTTCTCCTGGTACTCCAGGACGACGGTGCGCTCGCGGGCCGCAGCGCCCAGGGCGGGCAGGGTGCGCAGCTGGGCGGGGACGCGGCTGGGGTCGTCGGCGGCGCGGGTGATGTCGAAGCGCAGGACCTGGCCGACGTGTTCGGCGGGGCCGGGGGGCATGGAGTTGGTGAGGACGATGCTGGAGCCGACCGGGTAGCGGGAGAAGTCGACGACGACGTCGGCGCGCTCCCCGGGGGAGAGGTCGACGGTGTCGGTGACGTGGGGGCGTTCCAGCAGGCCGCCGTCGGAGCCGATCTGGGTGAGGGGGCCGCCGTCGGCCAGGCGCAGGGAGAAGAAGCGCAGGTTGGAGGAGTTGAGCAGGCGCAGCCGGTACTTGCGGGCGGCGACCTCGACCTTGGGCCAGGGGCGGCCGTTGGCGAGGATGGTGGTGCGGTTGAGGGGGTCGTCCATGCGGTAGACGAGGCGGCCCTGGGGGTCGAATCGGGCGTCGCGCAGGGCGATGGGCAGGTCGTAGCGGCCGGCGGGCAGCGGCAGGGCGGCTTCGGTGGCGTCGGTGATCAGGTAGGTGCCGGCCAGGCCCCGGTAGACGTGCTCGGACTCCAGGTGGTGGGCGTGGTCGTGGAACCACAGGCTCGCGTGGGGCTGGTCGTTGGGGTAGGTGTAGGTGCGGGTGGCGCCGGTGTCCAGGAGGTTCATGGGGCCGCCGTCGGAGGCGACGGGGACGCGGGCGCCGTGCAGGTGGACGGAGACGGGGTCGTCCAGCAGGTTGGTCTGGCGCACCACGACCGGGCGTCCGGAGCGGGCGCGGATGACGGGGCCGGGGAAGGCGCCGTTGTAGGTGAGGACGTCGGTGCGGTGCCCGGGCAGGATGCGGGCGTAGGCCTTGAGCATGGTGACGGCGTAGGTGTCGGCGGCGCCGTCGGTGGAGACGGGGGCGAGCACCGGGGGCAGGGGCATCGCGGCGGTGAACTTCGGTGCCAGGGTGGGGCCGGCGTCGGGGCCCGGGTCGGCCTCGGCGGCGGGGGCGGTGGCGCCCGGGTGGGTGTGGGCGGCCGCGTCGGCGGCGGTCTCCACGGAGGCGGCCGGGCGCAGGGTGGTGCGCATGAGCAGGACCCCTCCCCCGGTCGCCAGGGCGGCGCCGATCATCCTGCGTCTGGTCACCATCGCGCGTCCTCCTGCTGCCGGCCCGGTGTGGCGGTGTGCCCGTGCGGCCCCGGCGGGTGGGGCGGGGGCGGGTTCCGGGGGTGATTGCAGCAGCGGATCCTTGCGCCCGGTTGGGGTCCGGCTGAGGCCCGGTGGAGCGCGCGGGGCGGGTTGCGGGCGGGGCGCGCGGTGAGCTGCGGGTGTTGCGGGCCGCTTGCGGCGGGCGGTCACCGTGGCTCGCAGAACACTGGAGGATCCCTCGAAGGGAAGGGCCGGAGCGTGGACCTGCGGTACTGGCTGCCGAGGGCGGCCGAGGTCGCCGAGCAGTGGGGAGAGCGGTTCGGGCCGTACAGCCCGCACCCCTCGCACCAGGTGGACGACGCGGACTTCGCCGCCGCGTTCGAGCGCTTCGCCAAGCGCCTGGAGCACAACTATCCGTTCTTCCACCCCCGTTACGCCGGGCAGATGGTCAAGCCGCCGCACCCGGCCGCCGTCGTCGGCTACCTGACGGCGATGCGCTTCAACCCCAACAACCACGCCTACGAGGGCGGGCCCGCCACCAACGACATGGAACGCGAGTGCGTCGCCCAGCTCGCCGCCATGTTCGGCCTGCCCCGCCACGTCGGCCACCTCACCAGCAGCGGCACCATCGCCAACCTGGAAGCCCTGTACGTGGCCCGCCAGAGCCACCCCGGGCGCGGCGTCGCCTACAGCGCGCAGTCCCACTACACGCACAGCCGCATGTGCCACGTCCTGGGCGTCGAGGGCCACGCGGTGGCCGCCGACGCGGACGGGCGCATGGACGTCGACGCGCTGGCCGCCCTGCTCGCCACCGGCCGCGTCGGCACGGTGGTCGTCACCGCCGGCACCACCGGGCTCGGCGCCGTCGACCCGGTGCACGAGGTACTGGCACTGGCCCGCCGCCACGGGGTGCGGGTGCACGTGGACGCCGCCTACGGCGGGTTCTTCGCCCTGCTGGCCACCGACGACGCCCAGGCCGCCGCCCTGCGCCTGGACCCGGCGCCGTGGCGGGCCATCGCCGGCTGCGACTCCGTCACCGTCGACCCGCACAAGCACGGCCTGCAGCCCTACGGCTGCGGCGCGGTGCTGTTCGCCGACCCCGACATCGGCCGCCACTTCGCCCACGACTCCCCCTACACCTACTTCACCGACGCCGAACTGCACCTGGGCGAGATCAGCCTGGAATGCTCGCGCGCCGGCGCCGCGGCCGCCGCCCTGTGGCTGACCCTGCAACTGCTGCCGCTCACCCCCCAGGGGCTGGGCGCCGTCCTGGCCGGCGGGCGGCGCGCGGCCCTGGCCTGGGCGGACCTGATCGAGGACAGCCCGCACCTGACCCTCCACCAGCGCCCGCAACTGGACATCGTCACCTACCACCCCACCCCCGGCGGGACGCCGATGTCCGCCGTCGACGCCGCCAGCCGGCACGTGCTGCGCCAGGGCATGGCCGACGAGCAGGACCCGCTCTACCTGAGCCTGCTGCGGGTGGACGCCGCCGACTTCACCCGCCGCCACCCGGCAGCGGCGGCGGACGCCGAGGGGGCCTCGGTGCTGCGCAGCGTCCTGATCAAGCCCGAGGCGGAGGACCACCTGCCCGCCCTGCACGCGCGCCTGACCTCGCTCGCCACCGCCCGGCCCTGACCCGCCCGTCGCCCCGCTGTACGAGTGCACCCCCAGTACGACCGCCCTGCTGTCCCGCCGCCCGCCGCCTGTCTGCCGAGGAGTGTCCGTTGACCACCGCCACCGTCCCGCCGGGCGCCGCCCTCGCGGCCCCCGCGGTCCGCCCCGCCCGACCCGAGGAGGCCCCCGCCCTCGCCCGGGTGCTCGCCGCCGCCTTCCACGACGACCCGCTCACCCGCTGGGCCTTCCCCGACGACGCCCACCGCGCCCGCATCCTGCCCGCCTTCTTCCGCGTCCACGTCGACCAGTGCCTGGCCCACCAGGGCGCCCTGACCGCCCAGCACCCCGACGACCACGGCCCCGTCGGCGCGCTGCTCTTCCTGCCCCCCGGCGTATGGGAACACCCCGGGGAGCAGGACCAGGCGGCCGCCCGCGCCCTGGACGCGGCCGTCGACGCCGACGCCCACCCCGAATCCGCCCGCCGCCTGGCCGCCATCACCCGCCTCCAGGCCCGCCGCCACCCGCGCCACCGCCCCCACCACTACCTGGCGTTCGTCGGCGCCCACCCCGACGCCCGCCACACCGGCACCGGCACCGCCCTCCTGCGCGCCTTCCTGGCCCGCGTCGACCACGACGGCCAGGCCGCCTACGCCGAGACCAGCTCCCCCGGCGGCGCCCGCGTCTGCGGCGCCGGCGGCTTCACCCGCTTCGGCGAGGCCATCGCCCTGCCCGCCGGCGGCCCCCGCCTGACCCCCGTGTGGCGGGGCCCCCGATGACCACCCACACCCTCGACATCGACACCGCGCTGCACAGCGACACCGCACTGCACAGCGGCACCGCACTGCGCGTCGACACCGCACTGCGCGTCTACTCCGCCGAGCAGATCGACGCCGGCGCCGCCGACCACCACCCCGAGGCCGCCGAGATCCTCGCCTGGAGCCGGCGCTTCCTCACCACCGCCCACCCCGACCTCGGGCGCAGCGGCCCCGTCTGCCCCTACACCCAGCCCTCGCTGCGCCGCGGCCTGTTCCACATCGCCGTCGCCGACACCCGCGCGGGCGGCGACCTGCCCGCACTCGTCGGCGACCTGCCCGCACTCGTCGGCGAGCTGCGCGCCTGGTACGAGCGGCTGCTGGCCGACCTGACGGAGGAGTCGGACCGGGAGCTGCTGACCGTCCTGCTGGTGCTGCCGGGCCTGGACCGCGCCGACTCCACCGCGCTGGACGAGGCGCAGCGCAAGGCCAAGGACGAGTTCGTCGAACAGGGCCTGATGATCGGCCAGTTCCACCCCGTCTGCGAGGAGGGGGGCCTGTGGAACCGCTCCTTCAGGCCGCTGCGCGCGCCCGTGCCGCTGCTGGCGGTGCGCAAGCTCCTCGTCTTCGACCTGCCCTTCCTCGTCGACGACGAGGCCCACCTGGCCCACTACCTGGCCCGCTTCGCCCCCCAGGTCCCCGCCCGCATCCGCGACCAGCTGGTCTCCGGCATGACGGAACACCGCAGGACCGCCCGCCTGACCGCCGCCTGAGCCGCGGCCCCCCGGCGCGCGGAGCCGGGTCGGCGCCCGGCTCCGCGCGCACCCCCTTTTTCGCTGTTGCGCATGTCGCCATTTCGCCGGCGACAAGCGGCGGCCTGCTCTGCGGCCATCTCGCCGAGGAGGGACCGCGCCGGGAACGGGCCGCCGGATCGGTGAGGCGTCAACTGGCTTCCAGTGAGGAAGCATTGCGCATGTCGGTGAGGGCGGAGGCCAGGTGGGCGGAGCCGACGGCGGCAGCGAGCGCGGAGGCCTGGGCGGCTCCAACGAGCGCCCGGAGTCAGGCCGGAGCCGTACAGTCCAGCCATGACCCACCCCGCCGCGTCATGGCGCGAGATCGAACGCACCACCATGTTCAGCAAGTTCGGCCGGTCCGTGGAACGCGTCGACTTCGAGCTGCCCGACGGACGGAAGGAGGAGTTCTACCTCAAACGCGAGCGCCCAGCCGGCGCCGTGCTCGCCCTCACTCCCGACCAGCACGTCATCCTCGCCCGCCAGTACCGGCCCGGCCCCGACCGCGTGCTGTACGAACTACCCGGTGGCTTCATCGAACCCGGAGAAGAGGCAGCCGAGGCCGTCGCCCGCGAACTGCTGGAGGAGACCGGCTACCAGGGCGAGGTCCACGCGGCCGGACCGTACTGGCACGACGCCTACTCCACCGCCCTGCGCTTCGCCTTCTACGCCACCGGCTGCGCCAAGGTCACCGAGCCGACCCCGGAGCGCACCGAGTTCATCGACGTGGTCACCCTGCCCCTGCCCGAGTTCCGCTCCACCGTGCTGCGCAGGGGCCAGATGACCGACACCGCCGCCGCCTACCTCGCCCTGGACCGCCTCGGGCTCCTCTGACCCGGGGGCGTACGGGCGGGCCGGCGTCCCAGCTCTTCGACGGGACCCGGACAGCAGCGGTTTCGGGAAAATCGCTGGCGGCGGTGGCGCCCGGCGTGAAGGCTCGCACCGTGGCCCTTCACGAGAACGAGATCTTCGCGGACCAGGCGGTCGTCCGCTCCCTGCTCCGGGAGCAGCGGCCGCACTGGGCCGGCCTGTCCGTCTCGCCGGCCGGCGCGGGCACGGACAACACGATGTACCGGCTCGGCGACGACCTGCTCGTGCGGCTGCCGCGCACCGCGCAGAGCGCGGAGTCCGTGCGGAAGGAGCAGACGTGGCTGCCGCGGCTGGCGCCGCACCTGCCGTGCCGCGTCCCGGAGCCGGTGCACGCCGGGACGGCGAGTGCCGCGTTCCCGCTCGCCTGGTCGGTGTACCGCTGGATCGACGGCGAGGAGCCCGGCCCGGGGTCGGTCACCGACTGGCCCGCCTTCGGGGCCGACCTGGCGGCGGTCGTCAAGGACCTGCACTGCGCCCCGCTCATGGGGGCCGTCCGCCACGGCGCGCTCGACTGGTACCGCGGAGGCGACCTGCGGGACAGCGACGAGTCGATCACCGCATGCTTCGAGAAGTGCCGGACGATCCCGGGCCTCGACCTCAACCTCGACATCGAGCACCTGCGGCACCTGTGGAAGAGCGCGCTCGCCCTGCCCGGGCCGTCCGGCCACCAGGTGTGGCTGCACGGCGACCTGAAACCCTCCAACCTGCTCGTCCGGCAGGGCAGGCTGCACGCGGTCATCGACTTCGGATGCCTGTCGGTCGGCTTTCCCGACGCCGAGCACGCCACGGTGTGGGACCTTCCGACCCCGGCCCGCCAGGCGTACTGGGACGCCCTCGGCCTCGACGACGTGACGTGGCTGCGGGCCCGGGCGTGGGCGGTCGGCGTCGCAGTCGGCGGGCTGTCGTACTACTGGGGCACCTATCCCGGCTTCGTCGGCGAATGCCTGGCGCGGCTGTCCGCGATCCTGGAGTCCGCCGGCGCGCGGTGAACCAGGGCGGCGGTTCTCAGTTCGCGCGCTGGCCGTGGAGGAGGACGGGCAGCGCGCGGCCCGCCAACGCCTCGCTGACGCGGGCGAGTTGGGAGGGCGCCATGACGTCGTGGAGTTGGCGGGCGGGGACGAAGCGGGCGCCGAACAGGCCGCTGCGGTGCCGGGGCGGGACGGTCAGGCGGACGTCGTCATGCACGGTGCCGCCGTCGAACACGAGGTTGAGGCGCTCCAGGTAGCGGTCGGCGGGGGTGAAGTCGACCGCCAGGACGTCGGCGAGACGGAGGTCGAGCCCGGTCTCGGCGTGCAGGTTTCGGGCGGCGGCGAGGTGCGGGGGCTCGTTCGGCTTCGCAGCGCCGCCGGGCAGGATCAGCCCGTCCATGTAGTCCGGGTCCACGAGGAGGACATCGCCGCGCGGGTTGCGGACGAGGACGAGGCAGCCGAGCCGGCACACCGGCGGCTTGGCGAGCAGGCGGGGGTCGCGCATCGGGCGGTTCACCTTCTGAGGGCGGCGAGGAGTACGAGGGAGAAGCCCGCCAACCACAGGAGGCGGGCGAGGAGTTCAGCCGTCATGCGCCAGGCGCTCACTCCCCCGGCCGCTTGTGGACCTCGAACACGCGCCACGTGCCCCAGGCGTCGGAGAAGGACCTGAACCCGCTGAGCTCACCGTCCGGTTGGCGCAACCACTCCCGGGTGACCTCGTTGCGGACCCGGTAGAGGCGGGCCCCGGCGTCCCAGCGCACGCCGTAGCCGTCGAGGCGGGGAACTTGGGCATCGGCCATGGGAATAACCTTCCGCAATCAGTGTTTCACGTTCTGTGCACATGATGGCCCGGCGTCATCTAGCATCGGAAGTGATGTGCGACTTGCAGTCAGGCCAGCCGTGAGTTGGGGAAGCTCCATGAACAAGAAGACCATCGACCCGACCTCGTCCCCGTGGGCCGCCTTCGGAGTTCAACTCCGCAGGTCACGCGAAGCAGTTGGGCTCACCCAGGTCCAACTGGCGAAGAAGGTCGGGTGCACCGCATCGCACCTGTCCTACGTCGAACTTGCGCACCGACCGCCGAGCCTGCAGCTGGCGGAGCTGGCCGACCAGGAGCTCAGGACCGGCGGCACGCTGGTACTGATGTACTGGCAGCTCAAGCACACCGCGTTGTTGGAGGGCTTCCCGGAGTACACCAACTACGAGGCCCGCGCGGAGCAGATCAAACTCTTCGAGATCAACGTCATCCCCGGGCTCCTGCAGACACGGGCCTACGCCGCGGCGATCGAGGCCGGTTACGTCCGACAGGGCAGCACCTCTCCGGAACAGGCCTCCGAACGTGTCGATTTCCGGATCGCCCGACAGCAGATCCTGGACTGGACACCACCGCCGTTCCTGCACGCCGTGCTCGACGAAAGCTGTCTCAGCCGAATCATCGGGGGCCGGGAGGTCATGCTCGAACAGCTGACCCACCTCGAAGCGTTCGCCCGCCGACCGAACGTGGTGATCCAGGTGGCGCCGTACTCCCTGGGCGAGAACCGGCCGTTCATTCGTCCGGTGACGCTGCTTACCATGCCGAACCACAAAATGCTCGCCTACCTGGAAACTGAGCAGCGTGGCTACATCGACCGGGATTCTCAGCCGACCAGGGAACTGGACAGGAGCTACGATCGCCTTGTAGTCGAGGCCATGAACCAGGCCGACTCACTCGCAACGATCAGCTCGGTACGGAGGAAGCTCGAATGGATGTCGAACTGACTGACGCCTGCTGGAAAAAGAGCTCATACAGCAGTGGCGGCGGCCAGTGCATCGAGGTGGCCGAGGGTTTCGCCAACGTGACACCCGTCCGCGACTCCAAAGACCCCCACGGCCCGGCCCTCCTCTTCCCCACCCCCGCCTGGCAGGCCTTCGTCACCGCCATCCGCGCAGGCGAATTCGGCACCGACTAGGCCTACCGCTGGACCTACGACGGCTCCCCGCTCGAAGCCACATGAACCCCCGAAGGGTCAACGCGGTGCTGCGCTAGGGTCTGACGGCATGGGATCACCGACGGAACCGGACGCCTCCGGGGAGTTCCAGCGGATAGCCGACTGCTTGGCGGGGCCGGGTGCCGACGCGCACCACGCCGGCTTGCAGGAGCTTGAGACACTCGCCCGGGCACATCCCGCGCTGCGCCAGCCTGCCGCCGACGCCGTGTGCCGCTACCTGCGCGGCACCGTTGTGGAAGCTGCCGACAGTGCTGTCGCGCTTCTTGTCGCGCTGGCGCGGGGCGGAGACCACCTCGCCTTCGCCCTGGAGGGCGCCGTCTTGCCGGACGTCGACTTCAGCGGCTGCTCCTTCGGGCCGACGGTCTTCGCGGACGCCCACTTCCGCGGCCGCTGCGTCTTCGACGGCGCTCACTTCCGCGACGACGCGATCTTCGCGCGGGCCGTGTTCGAAGGCGAGGCGTCGTTCGCCGACGTCAGGTTCGGCGCAGACGCCCACTTCGGGCTGGCGCGGTTCCACTCCCCGGCCGGCTTCGCCGGCGCCCGGTTCGACAATATGGCCTGGTTCGGCCGTGGTGAGGAGTCCGTCCAGGAGGACGACCCCCGATTCGAAGAGTTCGACGAGGACGGCGACCTGCCCTCTGGCAAGCCGGATCCGTTCGGGGTGCAGATCCCCTGGCGCGAGCCGAACGAGGCCGATCCCGGCTGGCCGAGCGCCGTGCTTCAAGAGGACTACCAGACCTGGTACGAGGGCAGCGACGGCGCCTGCTTCCGGGATCGGGTGTCCTTTCACGGCGCGCGATTCCACGGTCCGGCCTGGTTCTGGAAGGCACGGTTCGGGGCGGATGCGGAGTTCGGCGACGCCTGGTTCGGCGATCAGGTCCATCTCGACCAGCCGAGTGTGGATCTCACCGGCGCGACCGCGGACACCGTCGCCGAGGAAGACGACGCTTCGGAGTCCGACGACGCGGAAGGCTCGTTCAGCCCTCAGCAATGGCCCTTCGGCTGGGTGCTGCGCCCCGAGGACAACGGGCCGGGCCGGCTGGTGACGGACGAGTCCGTGGCGCCCTACGCCCACCAGCTCGCCGACGCCGACCCGGCGGTGCGGCTGTCCGGACTGCACGTGCTCGACGCGCTCGGCCAGGCCCGCGCCGACCAGCGGGCCGGAATCGTCGACGCGGTCTGCGGATTCCTGAGGGCGCCGCTGGCGTTCGAGGCCGGCGATGAAGCCGCGCTCACCGCGGAGCAGGTGGCCGAACTGAGGCTGCGGCGGACCGCGCAGCAGATCCTCACCGACCACCTCCGCCCTCACGACCCCGGGGCGGCGCCGGATTCCCCGCCGCGCGAACAGTTCTGGGACGGAGTCGATCTCAGCCTTTCCGCCGCCACTCTGATCGACTTCGACCTCAGTGACTGCCGGTTCGCGCGTGCGGACTTCATGGGCACTCAGTTCCACGGGACCACCAACTTGGAGCGAAGCGCGTTCAAGGCGCACTTCATGCTGCCGGGCGGCGGCGGATACGCCACGTTCCACGGCGAATGCCGCACCGCCGGCGCCGCCCTCACCGAGGGCTGGGCCGGACAGAGAAGCGCCGACGAGACCCTCCAGCAGGTTCGGGCGCGGTCGGCCGAGGTGACTGCCTGAGTCAGTCCGCCAGCCGTCGACCGGCTTCCGAGCCGGCACGCCATACGTCAGCAGCATCGGCTCCCGCTCGGTCTCGGGCGCCGGACGCCACTCGTCGATCGGCACCAGGCCAGGCGGCTGGATCTGGAGGCTGTCGAGCCAGGCCGCGATCTGCTCGGGGGTGCGGTTGGTGAACGGCACGCCGGTGGACTTCTGGTAGTCGGCGAGCATGGCGTCCCGCTCGTCCGGGTGGGCCGGGTCCGGCGCCGGCCGAAGATCACCGAGCTCAAAGTACGCTGGCGGGCAAACCGAGCTGACGCGACGTCAGAACATCGCGGCACCAAGGCAATCCGCTTCACGCGCCCCGGCGGCGCGCCGATGGGCGCGGGCGATGGCGCAGTGACCTACTCGGCGGCCTCGGGCATGGCGGCCGGCCCGAGGTCGCCGTCGGGCTCGCGGGTGATCAGGGCGAGCAGGGCGGGGTCGGCGTGGACCTCGGCGCTGTGGCGCCACTGGGTGAGCAGCAGCGCGATGGGGGCGAGGTTGTCCAGGGCCACCGCGCCGCGGGCGGTGTCCACGATCTCCCACCCACCCTGCGGTCAGCCGGCGGCGGCCAGGGCCGGTTCGGGGGCGGCTGTGGCGGGCTGGGGCCGGGGGCGGGTGAGGCATTCGTCGGTGAAGGCGAGGGCGCGCAGGTGGTAGGGGCGGGCGGCGTGGCCCAGGGAGAGGTTGTGGCCGGCGCGGTGGGCGGTGACGAGGTGGGCCAGGCCCGGGGGGAAGGCGGCGGTGAGGGCGGTGCGGTGGGAGGGCTCCAGGCGCCACCAGGCCTCGTGGTCGGCGAGGGTGAGGCGCACGGGCACGCGTACGCGGGCGGCCAGGGCGCTGTAGCGGGCGGGCCAGGTGGCCAGTTCGCGGGATTCGAGGGCGGGGACGGGGGTGAGCAGGGTGCGGGCGGCGTGGAAGGTGCCGGGCGGGTAGAGGCCGAGGGGGCCCCAGTTGAGGCGGCCGCCGCCGGCGAGGTCGTCGGGCCGGTCCCACGCGCCGGGGGCGTAGTGCTGGGCGAGGCCGGAGATGTCGGCGCCGAGCAGGGGCAGGCGGGGGTCGGCGGGCCAGTGGGCGGCGAGGTGGAGGGCGATCTTGCCGCCGAAGGAGTGGGCGAGGAGCTGGACGCCGGCGCCGACGGGGTGGGCGCGGGCGTAGTCGGTGAGGGCGGCGTGCAGGGTGGCGGCCTGGTCGGCGATGAGCTGGCCGTCGGGCAGGCGGTGGGCGGAGGCGCCGTGGCCGGGGCGGTCCAGGGCCAGGACGGTGTAGCCGAGGTCGGCGGCCAGGGTGAGCAGGCTGGTGTCGGGGTGGGCGGGGCCGGCGAAGTAGGCGGCGCGCATGCCGCGGCCGTGGATGGCGAGGAGGACGGCCTTGGGGGCGCGGTCCTGGGGTTCGGCGACGAGGGCGGAGACGGGGATGCCGCCGGCGTCCAGGACGAGGGAGCGGGTGGCGAGCCGGGGGTTGGGCCGCAGGTTCGGGCGGGGGTTCATACGGCGGCCCCGGCCCGGGCGGTGGCGGCGCGATCTGCGGTCCCGGCGCGGGTGGCGGTCCCGGCGCGGGCGGTGTCGAGGTCGGTGAGCCAGCCGGTGAGGTCGCTCTGGCGCATCAGGGCGGTGCCGATGAGCAGTCCGGCGTAGCCGGCGTCCAGGAGGCGGGCGGCGTCGGCGGGTTCGGTGATGGCGGAGGCGGAGACGGGGGCGCGGGTGCCGGTGGCGTGCAGGGCGGGCAGCAGGCGCAGGCTGCGTCCGAGGTCGCCGCGGTCGCGTTCGCGGGTGCGGATGTCCTTGTTGTTGACGGCGATGACGCAGTGTTCGGGCTGGGGCAGGTGGGCGAGTTCGTGTTCGCCGGTGATCTCGACGAACGGGGTCAGGCCCAGGGCGAGGGCGGTGGTGACCAGGCGGTGCAGGGAGGTGGCGGGCAGCAGGGCGGCGGTGAGCAGGACGGCGGAGGCGCCGAGGGCGGCGGCGGCCTCCAGTTGGGCGGGGCGGGTGAGGAAGTCCTTCTGGAGGACGGGCAGGTCGGTGGCGGCGGTGACCTCGCGCAGCAGGCGGGGGGTGCCGCCGAACCAGCGGCCGGTGACCACGGACAGGCAGGGCGCGCCGGCCTGTTCGTAGCGGGTGACGAGGTCGGTGACGGTGCGCGGGCCCAGCAGGTCGGTGCCGTGCGGGTCGCGGAGTTTGACTTCCATGATCAGGGGGCGTCTCGCGGCCAGCAGGGCGTCGAGGAACCGCGGGGCGCTCATACGCGAGCCTCCTTGGGGCGGGGGTGCCAGGCGTGGGCGAGGGCGGTGACGGCTTCGTGGGTGAAGTCGCCGGCCCGGTTGCGGGCGGCGGTGTCGATGTCGGCGCCGGCGTACAGGGGGTGGTCGGTGACGGTGCGGTAGGTGTCGCGGTTGGCGGCGTTCAGGCCGCCGGCGAGGAGGAAGGGGATGGTGAGGCGGGGCAGCAGGGTGTGGACGTCGGCGGGGGCCAGGGGGTGGCCGGTGGAGCCGACGCGGCCGTCGTCGGTGACGGTGTCCAGGAGGAACAGGTCGCAGCCGGCGCGTTCGAAGGCGCCGATGAAGGGGCGTTCCAGGCAGCGGCCGCGGGAGAGGTGGAGGACTTTGACGAGGACGGCGTAGGGCAGGTGGTGGCGCAGTTCGGTGACGAGAGCGGGGTTCTGGTAGGCGTGGAGCTGGATCCAGCGGATGCCGGTGGCGCGGGCGAGGCGGGCGAGTCGGTCGGCGTCGTCGAGGAAGGTGACCAGGACGGGTTCCAGGCCCAGGCGGATGGCGGTGGCGGCGAGGTGGGCGAGGTGTTGTTCGGAGAGTTCGGCGGGGCCGCCGGGCACGCCGTGCCACAGGCCCACCAGGGTGGGGCCGGATTCGGCGAGGAGGGTGAGGTCGGCGCGGGTGCGGGCCCCGCACACCTTGAGGTGGCGGGGCCGCGCGGGCGGCAGCGGGCGGGGCGGGGCGGGGGCGCTCACTTGCCGAGTCCGAGCATGGCGGCGATGCGGTTGTACTGGATCTCGTTGCTGCCGGAGTAGATGGTGCCGGCGACGGCGTTGCGCACGTCCTTCTCCAGCCCGTACTCGGACATGTAGCCGTTGCCGCCGAAGACCTGGACGGCGGCCAGCGAGGTGGCGAGGTTGGATTCGCTGGTGAGGAGTTTGGCGATCGCCATGTCGACGGTGACGTTCTCGCCGGCCTCCAGGCGCTGGGCCGTGTCGTAGAGCCACTTGCGGGCGGTCTCCAGGCGGATCTTGGTGTCGACGATCTTGTTGGCGACCGACTGGTAGGAGCCGATGGGCTTGCCGAAGGACATGCGGGTCTTGGCGTAGTCGAGGCAGCGGGCCAGGCGGTGCTGCATCTCGCCGGTGTTGACGATGAAGGAGTAGAGGATCTCGCGTTTCATGACGTGGTCCAGGACGAGGAAGCCGCCGCCGACGCGGCCCAGGACCCGGGAGGCGGGCACCTTGACGTCGTCGAGGTAGACCTCGGACAGCGGTGAGGTGCGCAGGCCCATCTTCTTGATGGGGTTTCCGGTGCTGATGCCGGGCATGTCGCGGTCCAGGAGGAACGCGGTGACGCCGAGCGCCCCGCCCTGGGGGTGGGTGCGGGCGTAGACGACGATGACGTCGGCGACGGGGCCGTTGCTGACGAAGGTCTTGGCGCCGTTGAGGACGAAGTGGTCGCCGTCGCGGATCGCGCGGGTGCGCATCTGCATGGCGTCCGAGCCGCCCTCGGACTCGGTGATGGCGTGGGCGCCGATGGCCTCGCCGGAGGCGATGCGCGGCAGGTAGGCCTCTTTGAGGGCGGGTGAGCCGAAGGCCTGGAGGGGGACGCCGGTGGAGGCGAGGGAGGTGGTGACGGAGAAGTTGAGGCCGCCGTCGCGGCAGGTCTGCCCCAGGCCCTCCAGGACGTACATGGTGGTGAGCAGGGACTGGCCCAGCCCGCCGTAGCGTTCCTCGAAGGGCAGGGACAGGATGCCGGTCTTCTGGACGAGGCGCCACTTGTCGTGGGAGAAGGCGGCCTGTTCGTCGCCTTCGATGTGGCCGGCGCTCAGGTCGTCGCCGAAGCGGGCCAGGCCCTCGCGCAGGGCGTGCTGGTCGGCGTTCCAGCGGATCATGGACGTGCCGCCTTCCTCCCGGGCCCGCGTGCGGGGCCCGGGGTGGCAGGCCGGCGCGCGGGGCGCCGGCGCGTGACTCGAAGGGGGGTCTTCGCCTAGTAGGCGGAGGAGGAGGAGGCGTCGAGCTGGTGGACCTCGTCGCCGCGCAGGGCCGGGGAGAAGACGCAGACCAGGCGCAGGTCCTCGTGGGGGCTGGCGACCAGGTAGTGGGCGTCGTGCTGGTCGAGGGCGTAGAGGCGGCCGGGGGTGATGGGGTGGGAGGTGCCGTCCATGGCGATGACCTCGCCGGAGCCGGCGATGCAGTAGCACGCCTCCAGGTGGTTGCGGTACTCCAGGCGGGACTTGGTGCCGGCGTTGACGATGGTGTCGGTGAGGGTGTAGCCGAGGTTGTCGCCGGCCACCAGGAAGCGGCGGGACAGGCCGTTGCCCCACTCGACGGTCTGGACGTCGTCAAGGTCGCGGATCAGCATGCTGGTTCTGCCTTTCGTGTCAGCGGGCGAGGGTGGTGGTGCCGGGGGTGGTGCTCGTGCTGGTGGTGCGCGGTGTGGCGGTGGTGCGCGGTACGGCGGTGGTGCTGGTGGTGGTGCGTCCGGCCGTGGCGGGCTGGGGTGGCCCGGGCGGGCGGAGGTCGTGGAGGAGGGCGCGCAGCGCCTGGGCGGCGTCGCGGCCCTCGGTGAGGGCGGTCTCGATGCGGGCGACGGCGGCGGAGCCGACGATCGCGGCGTCGGCTCCGGCGGCGGCGACCGCGTCCAGGTCGGCGGCGCTTTTGACGCCGAAGCCGATGGCGACCGGGGTGGCGGGGGCGGCGGCGCGCAGGGTGGCGACGGTGGCGGCCAGGGTGTGGTGGCCTGCCGCGGGGGTGGTGCCGGAGCGGCCGTAGTGGGCGACGAGGTAGACGTAGGCGTCGTGGGCGTCGCGGGCGGCGGCGGCGAGGACCTCGGGGGTGGAGGTCGGGTAGCAGGTGGCGACCTGCGGCAGGGCGGCCTCGCGCAGGGCCTGGCGCCAGGCGGGGCGCAGGCGGGGCGGCAGGGCGTGGACGAGCAGGGCGTCGGCGCCGGCCTGGGCGATGGCGCGGGCGCAGGTGGCGGGGTCGGCGGCGCGCAGGCTGTGGCTCCAGTCGGCGAGCAGTGCGATCTTCAGGTTCTTCAACTGGGGCCGCAGGGTGGCGAGTTCGTCCAGGACGGTGTCCAGGGTGGTGCCGGCGGCCAGGGCCCGGTCGGCGGAGCGGCGGATGACGGGGCCGTCGGTGGGCGAGTTGGGGAAGGGGACGGCGAGTTCGAGGACGTCGACGCCTTCCTCCTCCAGGACGAGGGCCAGGTCGGTGAGGCGGGCGGGCGGGTCTCCGGCGTTGAGGAACAGGGCCAGGTGCGGGCGGCCGTCGGCGCGGGCGGCGAAGAACGTGGTGTCAGGCATGGGCGGGGGCCTTGTGGTCGGCGCGCAGGCGGGCGGCCAGGGCGCGGGGGGCGCCGTCGGCCAGGGCGTCCAGGGCGGCGGTGTGGGCGGTGTGCCAGTGGGTGTGGCGGCCCGAGGCGAGGGCGAGGGCGGCGGCGTTGAGGGCGATGGTGTGGGTGGCGGTGGGGCCGGCGCGGCCGGCGAGGGCTTGCAGGAAGTGGCCGGTGAGGTCCTCGGGGTGGGGGGCGAGGTCGGCCAGGGTGCCGTCGGCGGGGGCGATGGAGCCGGCGGGCAGGTGGAGGGTGGTGTCGGGGGTGTGCAGGGTGTTGTCGGCGAAGGGCAGGAGTTCGTCGGCGCCGGCGGTGTTGGTGGCCAGCCACACGGCGCGCCCGGGGGTGCGGGGGGCGAGGTGGCGCAGGGCGGGCAGGTCGGTGGTGGCGCTGGTGCCGGTGAGTTGGGCGGTGACGGGCACGGTGGCGAGCAGCGGGCCGAGGGTGTTGAGGAGGCGGCCGAAGGGTTTGAGGGTGAGCGGGAACAGGAGGCGGGCCAGGCGGGTGAGGGCGGGCGGGTAGACGTGGGGGCCGGCGAAGGCGATGCCGTGGCGGGCGAGGTGGTCGGCGGTGGCGGTGTGGGAGGAGGTGAGGGTGATGCCGAGGCGCTCCAGCAGGTCGATGGAGCCGGCGCTGCTGGTGTAGGCGCGGGAGCCGGTCTTGACGACGGGTACGCCCATGGCGGCGGCGGTCAGGGCGGCGGCGGTGGAGAGGTTGAAGGTGGCCGGGCCGCCGCCGGTGCCGACGATGTTGACGCTGGCGGGGTGGGCGGGGCCGGGGTGGGGGCTGCGTTCGGTCAGGGAGGTGGTGAAGGCGGCGAGGGTGTCGGGGGCGGGCAGGCGGGTGGTGAGGGCGGCCAGCAGGGCCGCGGCCTGGGCCCGGTCGCTGTCGCGGGCCGGGCCCGGGGTGCGCTGCTCCAGCTGGTCCCACCACGAGCGCCAGGTGTCCAGGTCGACGTCGTGCCCGGCGAGCAGGGCGGTGAGGGCCGGGTGCACGGGTCAGCCGCCTGCCACGGCGCTGGCCGGGACGGCGCGGCGCTGGGTGATGAAGGCGTCGATGGCGGTGACGGAGCGGAAGTTGTTGGGGTCGAGGTCGGTGTCGTCGACGGGCAGGGCGAAGTGGTCCTCGACCCAGGCGATGAGCTTGAGGACGCCCAGGCTGTCGATGACGCCGTCGGAGAGCAGGTCGTGGTCGTCGGCGAGTTGCTCGGGGGTGACGTCGGGCAGGAACTCCTCGATGAGGAACCGCTTGATCTGGGCGATGTTGCTCATGGCTCGCAACTCCCTTGGGTGTGTGGGGTTTTGGTGGCGTAATCAGGTGATGGGCCGGGTGGCTCGGTCAGGCGGTGGGCA
Source organism: Kitasatospora sp. NPDC127121 (assembly GCF_042677305.1). NCBI lineage: Bacteria > Bacillati > Actinomycetota > Actinomycetes > Kitasatosporales > Streptomycetaceae > Kitasatospora > Kitasatospora sp. NPDC127121. The sequence continues at coordinate 33,358 of NZ_JBHXTQ010000025.1, forward strand.
GGACGGCCTTGCGGTCGACCTTGCCGGTGGCGGTCTTGGGCAGCGGGGCGTCGTGGATGGCCAGGCGTTCGGGCACGGCGGCGCGCGGCAGGTTGCGGGCGAGGTGTTCGCGCAGGGTGAGGCTGTTGAGGGCGGAGCCGGCGGCGCGTTGGACGGCGGCGTGCAGGCGCTTGCCGGTCAGCGGGTCCGGGGCGGCGGCGACGGCGGCCTCGCGGACCTCGGGGTGGGCGAGCAGGACGCGTTCGACCTCGGCGGTGTTGACGGCGACGCCGCGGACCTTGACCTGGAAGTCGGCGCGTCCGGTCAGGTGCAGGCGGCCGTGTTCGTCGCGGACGGCCAGGTCTCCGGTGCGGAACCAGCGCCGTCCGGGCCCGGCGCCTTCGGGCTGGGTGGTGAAGCGGCCGGTGTCGCGGGAGCGGTCCAGGTAGCCGGCGGCCTGGAAGGGGGTGGAGACGTACAGTTCGCCGTGGCCGGGGCCGGTGACGGGGGTGCCGTCGGGGGCGGCGAGCAGGGTGCGCACCCCGGGCAGGGGGGTGCCGATGGGCACCGGCAGGGCGGCGGTGGCGTCCAGGCGGTCCAGGCGGTGCAGGAAGCTGTCGTTGGTCTCGGTGCAGCCGTAGATGTTGTAGAGCGCGGCGCCGGGCAGCAGGGCGGGCAGTGCGGCCAGGGTGCGGGCGTCGATGGCGTCGCCGGTGAACGCGGCGTGCTCGACGCTGTCCAGCACCGCGACGCCTGCCGGCTGGGCGGCGGCGGCCTGGGCGAGGAGGGCGTAGGCGAGGGGGACGGCCTGGAGGACGTGCGGGCGGTGGCGGGTGAGCTGGGCGAGCAGGTGGCGGGCGTTGAGCGCGTGGGCGGGGTCGATGAGCAGGACGGTGCCGCCGGCGGCGAGGGTGGCCCACACGTCGAGCAGGCACAGGTCGAAGTTGAGGGGGGCGTAGTTGGCGACGACGCGGCCGGGCCCGAGGTCGAAGGTGTCGTGGGCCCAGGCGGTGAAGCGGTCGACGGCGGCCTGCGCGAGGGGGACGATCTTGGGCAGGTCGGTGGAGCCGGAGGTGGTGAGCAGGAAGGAGGTGCCGGCGGCGAGGGTGGGCACGGGAGCGGGGCGGGCCAGGGTGGGCAGGGCGGGGGCGTCCTGGCCGAGGGGGGCGAGCAGGTGGCGGGCGCCGGCCTGGGCGAACAGGGCCGCGAGCAGGGCGGGGGCCAGCTGCGGGGAGGGCAGCAGGAAGGGGCGGCGCTCGATCAGGCAGGCCAGGACGAGGGCGATCTGCTCGGGGGACTTGGCGGCGGGCAGGCCCACCGGCTCGCCGGGGGCGAGGTCCAGCGTGTGCAGGCGCAGCCGTTCGCGTTCGGCGGTTTCGGCGAGTTCGCGGTAGGTGACGGCGCGCTCGTGCCACAGGAGGGCGACGGCGTCGGGCCGGGTGCGGGCGTGGGCGGTGAACGCGTCGGGCAGCGACAGCGGCGGCGGGGCCTGCACGGCGGGCGCGGCGAGTGCGGCGGACGCGGCGGGTGCGGCGGGCGCGGCGGGTGCGGTGGGCGCGGCGGGTTCGGCGGGTGTGGTCATCGGGGTCTCACTCCCCCGCCGGGGTGAGGGCGGCCCAGCCGGCCTTGACGGCGGTGCCGGCCTGGGTGGCGACGGTGAAGCGCACCACCGTGCCCCGGTCGTAGGGCTGCAGGGTCAGGCGCAGCGGGGTGCCGGGGGTGGTGGGGGCGGCGAAGCGGGCGCCCAGGGCGGTGAGGCGGATGGGGTCGCCGTCGGCGTGGCGGTCGGTGATCTCCTCGGTGGCGAGGGCGACCAGGTGCATGCCGTGGGCGATGGCGGCGGGGAATCCGGCGGCGCGGGCGGCGTCGTCGTCGAGGTGCAGGGGGTTGAGGTCGCCGGCGGCGTGGGCGTAGGCGGTGACGTCGGCGGGGGTGAGGGTGTGGGTGAGGGTGAGGGGTTCGGTGTCGGGGGTGGTGCCGGGGTGGGCGGCGGGGCCCAGGGTGCCGAAGGGTTCGATGGTGGTGGCGCCGACGAGCAGGGCGGAGGTGGTCAGGTGGGCCAGGGTGCGGGTGCCGTCGGTGAGGTGGGTGGTGAGGGCCAGGCGGGTGCCGCGGGCTTCGCGGCGGGCGGCGGTGACGGTGACGTCGATGTCGACGTGGGTGCCGGCGGTGAGGGGGTGGTGGGTGTGGATCTCCTGGGCGAGGTGGACCACGCCGGTGAAGCCGGTGTCGCCCGTGGTCAGGGTGGTGACGGTGTGCTGGGCGAGGGTGTGGGCGAGGACGAAGGGGTGGGCGGGGGCGGCGGCGCCGTCCGGGGCGGGGGGCAGGCCGGTGCGGGCGGCGGTGCGGTAGGCGGCCAGGGCGTCGGCGGTCACGGTGGTGCTGGTGCGGGCGGTGCGGTGGGCGGGCCCGGTCGCCGTAGCGGTCGCGGGTGTGGTCGTGGTCATAGCGGGGTCACCACCAGGGTCGAGTTGTGGCCGCCGAAGCCGAACGAGTTGGACAGGGCCGCGCCCGCGCGGATGGGGCGGGCGGTGCCGTGGACGACGTCGAGGTCCAGGCCCTGTTCGGTGTGCTCGTGGTTGGCGGTGGGAGGGGCGAGGCGGCTGTTCATGGCCTGCACGGCGGCGATCAGCTCGACGGCGCCGGCGGCGCCGATGAGGTGGCCGATGGCGCCCTTGGTGGAGGTGACGGGCACGCCGTGCGGGCCGAAGACGGTGCGCAGCGCGGCGGCTTCGGCGCGGTCGTTGTGCACGGTGGAGGTGCCGTGGGCGTTGACGTGGGCGATGTCGGCGGGGGTGAGGCCGGCGTCGGTGAGGGCGGCGCGCATGGCGGCGACGGCGCCGGCGCCGTCGGGGCGGGGGTTGGAGAGGTGGTAGGCGTCGGCGCTGGAGCCGTAGCCGGCGAGGAGGGCGTAGGGGGTGCGGTGGCGGGCGCGGGCGTCGGCGAGGCGTTCGAGGACGAGGAAGCCGGCGCCTTCGCCCATGACGAAGCCGTCGCGGTCGGTGTCGAAGGGGCGGCTGGCGCGGGCGGGGTCGTCGTTGCGCTGGGAGTGGGCGCCGAGGTTGCCGAACGCGGCGAGGGTGACGGGGGTGAGGGTGGCTTCGCAGCCGCCGGCGATGACGATGTCGGCGCGGCCGGTTTCCAGGAGGAGGGCGGCGTGGCCGATGGCGTCGGCGCTGGAGGCGCAGGTGGTGGCGATGGTCAGGGCGGGGCCGGTCCAGGCCAGGCGCATGGCGATCTGGGCGGCGGCGGCGTTGGGCATGGTGACCAGGGGCATCAGGGGGCTGACGCGCAGGGGTCCGGCGGTGGTGAAGAGGGCGGATTCGCGGTCGCTGGTGGTGCGGCCGCCGACCGCGTTGCCGACGACGATGGCGCTGCGGCCGGGGTCGGGTTCGGGGGCGCCGGCGTCCTGGTGGGCGGCGAGGGCGGCGAGGGTGCCGTAGTGGGCGAAGGGGTCGAGGCGGCGGGCGTCCTTGGCGGGGACGGGGCCGTTGTCGGGCAGGTCGGTGACGCGGCAGCCCAGGCGGACCCGGTGGCGGGCCAGGGCGGGGTCGGTGAGGGCGGTGGCGGTGGGGGTGCCGGTGCTGACGGTGTGCCAGAACGCGGCCGGGGTGTGGCCGGCGGGGCTGACGACGCCCAGGCCGGTGACGGCGATGGGGGGCCGGGTGGGGCGGGCTGCCATGGTCTTGTCCTTTCCGGGCGTTGGGGGCCGGCGCGGGCCTTCCCAGGTGGGGCGGGGCCGGGGCCGGCGGGCCTTCCTGGGTGGGCCGGGGGCCGGCTCGGTCAGATGAGGCCGGTCTGGGCGGCGGCGGTCAGGAAGGCGTCGGCGGCGAAGTCGATGTCGGCGGCGGTGTGGCGGGCGGTGACGGCGATCCGCAGCCGGGCCAGGTCGTTGGGCACGGCGGGGGTGACGACGGGCAGGCCGATGACGCCGGCCTTGCGGCAGGCGGTGGCGTAGTCGTAGGCGGCGTCGTCGGAGCCGGCGATGACGGGCAGGACGGCGGTGGCGGAGTCCATGGTGGAGATGCCGGCGTCGTTGAGGCGCCGGCGCAGGCGCTCGGCCTGGACCTGGATGTGGGTGACGCGTTCGGGTTCGCGGCGCAGGATCCGCAGGGACTCCAGGGCGGCGCCGGTCTGGGCGGGGCCGAGGGCGGCGGAGAACAGGAACGGGCGGGCGGCGTAGCGCAGGTGGCCGATCAGTTCGTGGCTGCCGGCGACCCAGCCGCCCATGGAGGGGATGGCCTTGGAGAGGGTGCCGAGTTTGATGTCGACGCGGTGGCGGTAGCCGAAGTGCTCCTCGATGCCGCCGCCGGTCTCGCCGATGACGCCCAGGGCGTGGGCCTCGTCGACCATCAGGAGGGCGTCGTGGGCGTCGCAGACCGCGCGCAGTTCGGGCAGCGGGGCGATGTCGCCGTCCATGGAGTAGACGCTGTCGACGATGACCAGGCGCACGCCGGTCGGGGAGGCGGCCTTGAGGCGGCGTTCCAGGTGGTCGACGTCGTTGTGGCGGAAGCGGGTGACGGTGGCGCCGGAGAGGCGGCAGCCGTCGACGATGCTGGCGTGGTCGTACTTGTCGATCAGGACGGTGTCGCCCTGGCCGACCAGGGCGCCGACGGTGCCGACGTTGGCGGCGTAGCCGGAGCCGAAGACCTGGGCGCGTTCGCGGCGGGCGAAGCGGGCGACCTCGGCTTCCAGTTCCTCGTGCAGCGGGATGGTGCCGGCCAGGGCGCGCACGCCGTGGTTGCCGGTGCCGTAGACGTCGACGGCGGCCTTGGCGGCGGCCACCACGCGTTCGTCTCCGGCCAGGCCCAGGTAGCTGTAGCCGGACATCATGAGCAGGCGCTCGCCGTCCAGGTCGCAGTAGGCGCTGTCGCGTTCCATGGTGTAGGCGACGAAGCTGTTGCGGCGTGAGGGGTCGGACTCCAGCGCGGCCACGCGGTCCAGGGTGGCGGCGAGCTTCGGCTCCAGGCGGTCCCATGCTCCGGTGGCGTTCACGTGCGGGTCTCCTTCTCGGCGGGGCGCGGCGGGCGCGCGGCGGTTTTGCCGTGCGGTTTGCCGTCGGTTTGCCGCCGGTTGTCCGTCGGCTGTTCGGCGGTTCGTCGTCGGCTTGTTCCGGATTGTTTTCGGTATTTCCCGGCGCGGGGGCGGGTGGTGGTGCTGGGGTTTCCTCCCGGGATAGTCCCGGGGCTTTTACGGGTGGTGCCCGGCGCAGGGGGTGGGTGGTGTTTCTCGAAGCCTTCACGCGGGGTGCTCAAGGATGACTACATTTCTACGGCAGGATGCGCAAGGCGTCCGCAATAGCCGTGTTCTCGGCCTGCGGTAACGCTCTGACGTGCAGAAACCCTGCGTCCACGACGCATGGACCGGCCGGTGGGTATGTTTTGTCGACCAGTGTTGACACCGTGTGATGCGCCGAATGTATGGTCGAAATCCGCCGAAACCGAACGGCTGGTAGGCGGAATTTCCGGTCCAGGTTTCCCACGCCGTCGGCCCGGCGTCACGGGCCGTCGGCTCCGCTTTGGCTCAAGGGGGTTGGAGCACGTTGAACGGCTTCCGGGAAGACAGTCCGTCCGGCAGATCGGGGACATTCTCATGCTGATCCGCCTGACAGGACTTGTGACGATCGAGCACGACCGCGGCGCCCCGCAGCACCTGTCCAGCGCCCAGGCCCAGGTGGCGTTCGCCCGCCTGGTCCTGGAACGCTCCGCCGGCACCAGCCGCGACCAGCTGGCCGACACCATCTGGCCCGACGGCCTGCCCGACACCTGGGCCTCCGCGCTGCGCAGCGTGGTCTCGCGGGTGCGGGCCTTCGTCGCCTCCCCCGGCCAGGGCCCGGGCGCCACCCCGCTGATCGCCCAGGGCGGGCGCTACGTCCTGCGGCTGCCCGCGGACGCGGCGGTGGACCTGGAGGCCGCCGCCAGCGCGGTCGGGGAGGCCGGGGAGGCGTACGCGGCCCGCTCCTACGCGGTGGCGCAGCAGTTGGCCGCGGGGGCGATCGCCAACCTGCGCGGCGCGTTCCTGCCCGACCACGAGGGCGAGTGGGCGGGCGGGGTGCGCGAGCACGTGGAGGAACTGCGGATGTCCGCGCTGGAGACGGCGAGCCTGTCGGCCTCGGCGCTGGGCGAGGAGCACCACGCGCTGCGCTGGGCCGACGAGGCGGTGCGCCGCGCCCCGTTCCGCGAGAGCGCCTACCGCTGCCGGATGGAGGCGCTGGCCGCGGCCGGCAACCGGGCCGAGGCGCTGCGCTGTTACCAGCAGCTGCGCCGGGTGCTGGCGGAGGAGCTGGGCATCGACCCGGCCGCCGAGACCCAGGAGCTCTACCTGGCGCTGCTGCGCTCCCCCGCTCCCGTCGCGCCCGCTCCGGCGGTGGTACGGCCGGTGGACCCGGTGCTGATGGGGATCTTCGAGCCGCTGGCCCTGGCCCGGCTGGCGCGCCCGGCCGGGCCGCCGGTGCGCGCGGCCTGACGGGACCGGCGGTGCGCGCGGCCTGACGGCCTGTCGGTGCGCGCGTGGTTCGGCGGATCGCCGGTGCGCGCGGCTTGGCGGCCTGTCGGTGCGCGCGCGGCCTGACGGCCTGTCGTCGTGGCGGGCGGCCCCCGACGCTGAGGGGGCCGCCCGCCCGCGTGCGCGCACGGGGGCGGGCGGGGGCGCGGGGGTCGCGGGCGCGCCGGGGCGGGCGCGCGCGTGTTGCGGAGGTGTTGCGGGTGGGCGTGGCGCACGGCGCGCTCGTAGTAGCGTCGAGGCGCGAAGTCGCGCACGCCGCGCGGCTTTTACCGAACCGGGACGGGGGTCGAGCGTTGGGAAGGGGTGGTGGGTGTGGGACGGGCACGCGTGGCGGCGCGGGTGATCGTGCACCCTGGTGTGGAGGACCTCAGGGTCCAGCAGGTGTTGGAGGCACTCGCGGACCCTGCCCGCAGATCGGTGGTGCGCCGGCTGGCCCACGCGGGTGCCGCGCTGAGCTGCGGCTCCTTTGACCTTCCGGTCTCCCGTTCCACCTCGACGCACCACTTCAACGTGCTGCGCCAGGCCGGACTGCTGCACCAGTACTACGTCGGCACCACCAAGATGAACTCGCTGCGCGCCGAGGAGTTGGAGGGCCGTTTCCCGGGCCTGCTGTCGGCGGTGGTCGCCGCCGCCGATGCCGAGGCCCGCACGGCGCCCTGAGCGGGCCGGCCCGTCCCGCGGCCGGCGGCCGTGGGGCGGGCCGGTTCTGGAAGGCTCGGCCCTGGTGGGGTCAGTGGGGTCAGTTCTGGACGGTGAGGACGATCTTGCCGACCTGGGTGCCGGCCTCCAGGTAGCGGTGGGCCTCGGCGATCCGGTCGAGGCCCTCGAAGACCCGGTCGACGGCGGGGGTGAAGGAGCCGTCGGCGAGCCCGGCGGTGACGAAGGCCTGCGCGCGGCGCAGCCGTTCGTCGTCGCGGGTGATGTCGTGCATGGAGTAGAAGCGGCTGGTGACGGGGGCGAAGGTGTCCTGGCCGGGCAGGGGGGTGTCGCGGGGGTCGAGGCGGCCGTAGACGATCAGGCGGCCGCCGGGGGCGATGGTGCGGGCGAGGGTGAGGACGCCGGGGCCGGCGACGGGGTCGAAGACGGTGCGCACGCCGGTGCCGGCGGTGATGGCGTCCACGCGGGCCACCAGGTCCTCCTCACCGGTGATGATCACGTCGGCGGCGCCGGCGTCCAGGAGTTGCTGCTTCTTGGCGCGGGTGCGGGTGGTGGCGATGGGGACGGCGCCCAGGCGGCGGGCGGTGCGGATGGCGGCCAGGCCGGTGCCGGAGGCGGCGGCGGTGAGCAGGGCGTGGTCGCCGGGGCGCAGGTGGCCGTCCTCGGCGAGGGCGCCGTAGGCGGTCAGGTAGGGCATCCACACGGCCGTGCCCTGGATGTCGGTGAGGCCGGCCGGGTGGTGGACGACGGCGCGGGCGGGCACGAGGGCGTGGGTGCGGTAGACGCCGTAGTCGTTCTGGGAGAAGGCCGGGACGGTGTCGACCCGGTCGCCGGCGGCGAAGCCGGTGACGCCTTCGCCGAGGGCTTCCACGGTGCCGGCGGCCTCGTAGCCGGGGGTGGCGGGCAGTTTGGGCTCGTCGAGGTAGGCGCCGGCGCGGAAGAGGGCCTCGGCGCGGTTGAGGCCGATCGCGCTGACGCGGATGAGCAGTTCGCCGGGGCCGGGCACGGGGACGGCGGCGGCTCGCACGGTCAGGACCTCCGGTCCTCCGGTGCGGTCGAAGACGACGGTCCTGGACATGGCGTAACTCCCCTGCTGCGACGGGCCGGTGGCGGTGCGGTGTGCGGTGCGGCGTGCGGCGTGGCGTGCGGTGCGGCCACTTACGTAACCCGGTGCGCGGGGAACTGTCAAACTTCGACCGGTCTCGGAATAGTGGGCGGTCGGCGGGCGTTGACGGTGAGTTGACCCTGCGTCAGGCCCGGGGCCGCGCGGGCTGCGGGGGCGGGTGGGAACCCGGCATGGCGGCGGGCGGGCGGTGTTCGTATCCTTCGGCGGATGAACGCCTTCGCGCCGCCGCACGAACCGCCGCACGAACCGCCGCACGAACCGTACGGGCCCTCGGGCCGGGACTGGGCCGCCACGCTGCGCTGGGTGGAGCAGGGCCTCCCCCCGGGCCACCGGGTGCGGTCGGTGACGGGCCTGCGCGGCGGCTGGACGTCGCGGATGCGGCGCCTGGACGTCGGCCCGGAGGCAGGCCCGGTCCCGGGCGGGTACGGGCTGGTGCTGCGTTCGTTCGTCAAGCCGTTCTACCTGCGCCACGCGCCCGCCCTGCTGACCCGTGAGGCCGGCGTGCTGCGGCTGCTCGCGGACGGCGGCGTGCCGGCGGCGCGGCTGCACGCCCTGGACGCGGCGGGCGAGTTCTGCGACCACCCGTCGCTGGTGATGTCGCTGCTGCCGGGCGGCGTGCGGGTGGCGCAGGACGGCGACGTGGAGCGCCGCGCGGACCTGCTGGCCGGTCAGCTGGCCGCCGTGCACGCCCTCGCGGTGGCGCCGGGCGAGCGACCCCGCGCCTTCGAGGCGTGGACGGCCCCGGAGCGGGTGCGGGTGCCCGGGGCCACGGCGCGTCCCGGGGTGTGGCGGCGGGCGGTGGACGTGATCCGCCGCGAGGCGCCCGCGTACCGGCCGTGCTTCCTGCACCGCGACTTCCACCCCGGCAACGTGCTGTTCACCGGGCAGGGAGCCGCGCTGGCCGTCAGCGGGGTCGTGGACTGGGTGGAGACCTCCTGGGGCCCGGCCGACCTGGACGTGGCCCACTGCTCCACCGCCCTGGCCCTGCTGCACGGCGTGGACACCGGCCTGGACTTCGCCGCCCGCTACCTGGCGGCCGGCGGCACGCTGGAGGCCGACCCGGGCGCACACCTGTACTGGCGGCTGCTGGACGCGCTGGCGTTCGCCCCGGACGCGGAGAAGGTCGCCGTGCCGTGGCGGGAGCTGGGGCGCGGCGACCTGACGCCGGCCCTGCTGGGCCGGCGCCTGGAGGACTACCTGGAGGCGCTGCTCGACCGGTACGCCTGAGCGCCGCCCGCCGGTCGCTTCCCGGTGGGTGGTTCAGGAGGCCGGTTCAGGAGGCCGGTTCGCCGTCGAGGAAGGCGGCGATCAGGGCGCGGGGGGTGTCGTCGCCGTTGAGGAGCTCGTGCATGTGCACGCCCTCGGAGGCGGCCTCGGCGCTGCGGGGGAACATGGCCCGCTCGTACGCGGCGAGGGCGGCCTCGGTGTCGCCGGGGTGCGCGGCCAGGGCCTGGCCGAGTTCGGCGCCGTCGAGCATGGCGAGGTTGGCGCCCTCGCCGTTGGGGGCGGTGAGGTGGGCGGCGTCGCCCAGCAGGGTCACCCCCGGCACCCGGTCCCACCGGTGGGCGATCGGCAGGGTGTAGTGGGGGCGCAGGACCGGGGCGGTGTCGCCGTCGGTGATCAGCGCGGTGAGTTCCGGTGCCCAGCCGTCGAACTGTGCCGCGATGCGGGCGCGTGCCGCGGCGGGGTCGGCGAAGTCGACGGCGGCGAACCAGTCCTGCGTCCTGGTGAGCATCACGTAGGTGTGCAGGGTGTCGCCGCTCTCCCGGTGGGCGAAGATCTCCGCGCCCGGCGAGGGCGCCATCATCGACCCGCCGCCGACCGCCTTCGCGGCGGCGAGGTGGCGGGTGTCGGCGTCGAACAGGTAGGTCTCGACGGACGACGTGCCGGTGTACTCGGGAGTGGCGGCGGACAGCAGCGGCCGCACCCGTGACCACGCGCCGTCCGCGCCGACCAGCAGGCCCGTGACGGCGGTGGCGCCGTCGGCGAACGCCACCTCGTGGCGGCCGGCGCCCAGGGCGCGGACGCCGGCGGCCTTGCGGCCCCACCGGACGGTGCCGGCCGGGAGCGAGTCGAGCAGCATCTGCCGCAGTTCGGCGCGCTGCACCTCGGGGCGCCCGCCCGTGCCGTCGTCGGCCTTGTCGAGCAGGACGCTCCCGTCCCGGTCGAGGATCCGCATCGCCTGGCGGCCCTCCAGTACGAGGGCCTCGAACTCGTCCATCAGGCCGGCCGCCCGGACGGCGAGCTGCCCGTTGTAGTCGTGGATGTCGAGCATCCCGCCCTGCGCACGCGCCGCCGGCGAGGCCTCCGCCTCGTAGACCGTGGACGCGATGCCGTGCAGGTGCAGCACGCGGGCCAGGGTCAGCCCGCCGAGTCCGGCGCCGATGATCGTGATGTCGGTGGTCATGGTGGTTCCCTGTCTGTCGCACGCCTGCCGGATGGGCACCCGGCCTGTCCCCGGAAAGCTCCCAGGGCCCACCGGCACGCCACTGACAGGCCACCGGCACCCGGCTCACACCCCCGGCATCCGGCCGTCACCGCGCCCGCTGCACGCCGCGGCGCGCGCCCGATCCGCTTCGCAGGAAGGACTCTTGGGCGGCCGCGCCGGATCGGCGGGCCCTTCCTCAATCCGGTCCGGCGCGAGGGTTCGCCGTCCCCGTCCCCTGCTGAACAACACCCCGTGTGGGACGGCGGCAGGCATGGACCGTCGCGATGAGAGACGTCCGCGCCCCGGTCCGAGCCTTAGCGATCGTCCCTGGAACGGACGGCGTTGCCCGGGCTGTCGAGCCAGTACCGGTGCTCGCCCTGGGGCGTCACGGTCAGCCCGAACCGCTCTGGCCCGGGTTCACCGTGGCCGATCCACCAGGCGCGCGCCCGTGCCACTTCGTCCCACAGCCGCCGCTCGCCGTACTGCCACACGGTGTAGCCGCTCGACCCGTCGTCCGCCCGATCGACGGCCGCCCACGACGTGGCGTCGGTGGTGGCGAGCCAGAGCCGGCGGGCGACGCCGTCCACGTCGGGGTCGTCGTCCCACGCCGTCCAGACGTTACCGAGGTGCACGCCGATGGTGAACGCGAGGTCCCACCGGTCTTCCGCGATCCCGTGCGCGGGCAGCTCGGTGTGCGACTCGTCCGGCACGTGCTCGTCGCGGACCACGTCCCGATAGATCCGCAGGTCCGTTCGCTGGTTCCGCGCGAGCATGAACGCGCTGTAGGGACTGAAACGGCCCTCGGCGCTGCCGTCCTCGGCGACCGACAGCCTCAGCAGGCCCCAGCAGACCCACGGGTTGTCCCACGGCGTGAGGATCAGCCCGCCGGGCCTGGTCTGGCGGACCAGCGCCTCGGGGACGCCCTGCAGGGCGCAGGTCACCGAGACACGGTCGTACGGGGCCCGCAGGCCCCACCCTCGGGTGCCGTCGCCGCAGACCACTTCGGGGCTGAAACCGGCGTTCGCCAGACTGGTCCGGGCTCGCGTCGCGACCTGCGCGTCCACCTCGACGGAGACGACGTTCGGCGAACCGAGCCGGTGGCTCAGGTAGGCGGCCGTCAGCCCCGTGCCGGTGCCGATCTCCAGCACGGTCATGCCGTCCCGCAGATCGAGCATTTCGAGCATGCGGAACACGATGGACGGGGCCGATGCCGAGGACGACGGCCATGGGTCTGCGTCCGGGTCCTTCCCGTCGTTGACCTGCGTGACGACCGGTACGTCGGCGTAGGCGGCCTTGTTCCAGCCCTCCGGATCGGATGCGCGGTCGCACGGCGTGTAGCCGCCGTTCCCGTCGTCCAGCCACACCCGGTCGGCGAGGAACCAGGACCGGGGCGCCGCTTCGGCGGCTGCCGCCCATTCCGGGGCCACGTCGCGGCCGAGCTCCTTGCCGACGGCCGAGAGCAGGCCGCGAACGGCGGCCTGCTCCGGCTGACCCTCGTGCTCAGGCAATTACTTCCCCTTGCCGTGCTTGTTGTCGCCCTTGCTGCCCTGCGTGTCGGGGCTCGGGGCCGACTTGCCCGGGTCCTTGTTCCCCGCGTGCTTGCCCTGTCCGCCGTCGTTGCGGCCCGATCCGCCGCCGCTGCTCCCACCCTTGCCGGTTCCCCAACCCATGGCCGGGCTCCTTCGCGTCGTCCCGGGCTCCGCACTCGACCCGGATGCTTCCTGCGCCGTCTGCTGTGACCGGCACAGGCCACGCTACGGACGGCGAGGCACCGGACTCTACGAACTTGCACGAGCTTGCACTTCAATCACCCTGGCGAGTACCCGTATTGACGCCGTATCCGCTGCTCGGCAAAGCTTGTGCGAGCCCGAGAAAGCACCTGGACCAGGGAGCCGACCATGGCCGTGGAGTTCGTTGGCATCGATCCCGACACCGATCGGGACCACTGCCCCACCGTGTGGGTGGACCCGCAGGCTCAGGAGATCCTGTTGCAGGGGTGGAATGCGAGCCCCGAGACTCAGGCGCAGTGCGAGGCGAGCAGCCCCGCGAACGGTCCGGTACCCGACAGTGAGACCATCGTCAGGATTCCGGCCCGGATGGTGCCCATGATCAGGGAGGCCTGTGATGCCGTCGAGCGTGCCCGACTTCGCTGAGCTGCTCGGGCGGTGCCGGCGGTCCGCCGTCCATCTGGAGCTGCGGGACTCCTACGCCCCGACGGAGCGGTTCGAGGCATGGCGGCGCGGCGAGCGGATCGACTGGGAGGACCGCGGGTCCTGGTGGCATCCCTATGACCAGTTGATCACGGACACGGTGGCCCGGGGCGTGGCCGTGCGCCGGGCCCGGGTCGTCTCCGAGCCCGTGTCCGCGTACATCCGGTGGGAGCACTACGTCACCCACGCCAACGTCACGGCGGGCGAGGAGGTCCGCTGGCTGCCCCGGCGACGGGCCACGGGCATCCCCCTGCCGGGCAACGACTTCTGGCTGTTCGACGACGCGCTGCTCCGGGTGCACCACTTCTCCGGCGACGGCGCGGTGGTCGAGGACGAGATCACCGAGGACCCGCAGACCGTCAAGCTGTGCGCCACCGCGTTCGAAGCGGTCTGGGAGCGAGCGGTCCCGCACCACCTGTACGGAATCTGACGAAGGCCGGCTCCGTGCCCGCGCACCCCTCTGCGAGCGTCCAGCAGGCCCGCGAAGTCCTGGCCGCCCGGCTGCGCGAGATCCGCAAGGACGCAGAGATCAGCGGGCGGGAGCTGGCCATCAGGTGCGGCTGGTCGGAGTCGAAGTCGTCCCGGATCGAGAACGCCAGGACGCCCCCCTCCGACGCGGACATCAGGGCGTGGTGCCGGGCCTGTGACGCCGGCGATCAGATCCCCGACCTGATCGCCGCCAACAGGCAGTCCACCGACGCCCACGTGCAGTGGAGACGGCTCCAGCGAAGCGGGCTGCGCCGTCTGCAGGAGTCCACCGGGGACCTGTACCGACAGACCAAGGTGTTCCGGACCTACGTCTCCGACGTGATCCCCGGGTTCCTCCAAACACCTGGATACGCCGCCGCCCTGCTGGCGTCCATCGCGGACTTCCGGGGAATCCCGAACGACGTGAGTGACGCCGTGGCGGCCCGCATGAAGCGCAACGCGGTGCTGAACAACGGCGCACGCCGGTTCTCCTTCGTCCTGGAGGAGTCCGTGCTGCGGTACCGCGTGTGCAGCGCCGAGGCCATGGCCGCGCAGCTCGACCACCTGCTCGGCGCCATGGATCTCCCGAACGTCGCCCTGGGCATCGTCCCGTTCGCGGCACAACGGGACGTGTGGCCCATGCCGACCTTCACGGTCTTCGACGACAGCAGGGTCCACGCGGACACGCTGGATGCCGCTTCCACGCTTACGCAGCCCAGCCAGGTCGGCCTGTACGCCCGGGCCTTCGACCGCCTCTCACAGGGGGCGGTACGGGGCGCGGCAGCGCGCTCACTCGTGGCGGACGCCCTGGCCTGCCTGGACTGACACGGGAGCCGTCAGACGGTGGCGGGCGGTGCGTCCTGCGCCTGCGGCGCCAGCACGGCCGGCGCGGTGGGGATGGGGGCACCGGGGCCCAGACGGCGGCGGAGCAGGACGGCGGCCAGGGCGGCGAGGGCGAAGCCCGCTCCGGCCCAGGGCAGGTGGCGGGCGCCGGCGGTGGAGACGACGAGGCCGCCCACCGCGCTGCCGGCGGTGATGCCCAGGTTGGAGAAGGAGATGAACAGGCTGTTGCCGAACTCGGGTGCGTCCTGGGCGTCGCGGGCCAGCCAGCTCTGGCTGACGACGAGTCCGCCGGAGTGCACCGCGCCCCAGAGCAGGACGCCGGCGGTCATCGGCGCGGGCCAGGGGCCGATCGCGTAGAGCAGGGCGTAGAGGAGGACGTAGAGGGCGGGGAAGGCGGTGACGGTGAGCAGCAGGTCGCGTTCCAGGAGGCGGCCGAAGAGGAGGTTGCCGAGGACCATGACGATCCCGAAGGCCATCAGCGCGGCGCCCACCAGGGAGGCGCTCAGGCCGGTGACGCGTTCCAGGTATTCGGCGAAGTAGCCGTAGACGGAGAACATCGCGGCGAACACGCACACGACGGCCAGGACCGACAGCCACAGCCGGCCCCGGCGCAGGATGGCCAGCTGGCCCCGGTAGGAGGGGCGCCGGCCGGCGGGCGCTGCGGGGGTGGCGGGCGCTGCGGGGGTGGCGGGCAGGAGGAGCAGGACGCCCAGGCAGGCCAGCAGGTTGACGCCGGCGCCGAACCAGAACGCGGCGGCCAGGCCCGCGTGTTCGGCGAGGTAGGAGGTGAGCGGCACGCCGAAGGCGAAGCCGACGGTGACGCCGGCGAAGACGGTGGTGGCCGCCCGGGTGGCGCGGTGTGCGGGGACCAGGTTGGCGGCGGTGGTGAGGGCGACGGCGAAGAAGACGGGGTGGAAGAGCGCGGGCAGGATCCGGAAGGCGAACATCACGGCGAAGTCGTCGGTGAGCGCGTACACGGCGTTGGAGAGCGCGAAGACGGCCAGGGCGCCCGCCAGGACGGCCTTGCGGCGCAGGCCGGAGGCCAGCAGGGTGCCGAACGGCCCGGTGGCGGCGACCACGAGAGCGAAGACGCCCACCAGCCAGCCGGCGGCGGAGGGTGTGACGCCGAGGTCCTCGGAGATGCGGGGCAGGACGCCGACGACGCCCATCTCGGTGGTGATGATCCCGAACACTCCCAGGGAGAGCGTCAGGACGGCGGGGCCGGTCTTTGCCATGTGCTGCCTCCGTCCGCCCGGCGCGCGGGGTGTGCGGGCGCACGGCACCCGCCCCCCCACGCACAGGGCTACAAATCTAGATAGTTAGATGGAATGGGGCGAAAAGGAAGGGCGCAGCCCGGGCCGCCCCGGCGGGGGCGGTGGGGTGCGCCCCTGAGGGGGCGGAGCGTCAGAGTTCGTCGCGGGCGTAGGCGGCGAACGCGGCGATCGTCTCCTCGTCGCGGCGGTAGAAGGTCCACTTGCCGACACGTTCGGACACCAGCAGTCCGGCGTCGCGCAGGATCTGCAGGTAGCCGGAGACCACGGACTGGGCGAGCCCGGACTTCTCCCGGATGTCCGTCACGCACACGCCGATGTGGAAGCCCACGCCGCGTTCGCGGTAGTAGTCCTCGTCGAAGTAGCGCTCGGGCGTCTTGAGCCAGCGCAGGAAGTCCGCCCGCGCCGGGTTGGCGAGCGCCTTGTGAACGGCCAGCGGATCCACCGCGCGCACCCCCTTCGCCCGACCCTCGACCAGATGACGTATCCAATATTCTAGATGTGAAGAAGCGTGTCAACCCGGGCCGGGCGGGCCGACGCGGGCCTGCCCGCCTGCGCCTAGGATCGGTGCGGTGCACCGGAGGAATCTGACAGCGGCCGACGGCGAATCCTGGGGCGGCCTGGGCCTGGAGCTCCCCCCTGCCACCGAACCGGGGCTGCGGCCGCGGACGGCGAACGGGAACCTGATCGTCCTGTCGCAGGGTCCGCGGGTGGTGCTCACCGGCAGGATCGACGACGACCGGTGCGGCGTCGAGTACTCCCGCACGGACCACTACCGCTCCCCCATCACCCCCCTGCGGGCCGCCGAGGCACGCGCGATCGCCGAGGCGTGCTCGGCCGCCGGGCCGGGAGGGCCGTCCTGGTACGCCCGCTGGGCGCACCGCTTCGCCGGCGCCCTGCACGCCCGCGCCGCCGGCCCGCTCCACGAGGGGCGGTGGGTGCTCTCCCCGCGGCTCGCCCGCGAGGGGATGGCACCGGCCGCAGGCGGGCCGGGCGGCCAGTGGCGTTCCCTGCTGCTCGACGGCCATCCCGACGGCTACATCGACTGGTTCGACGGCTCGTGGCGGGTCATGCCGCTGCGCCGGATGCCGCCACCCGACGACCCCCGGGTGAAGGCCTGCCGCAAGCAGGCCCGGGAGGGCATCCTGGCGCCCGTCCTGCTCTGGTGGTTCAGCGGGCTCAACTGCCATGTGGTCCTGGACGGCCACGCCCGCCTCGGCGCCGCCATCGCCGAGAACCGCGAGCCGGCGGCACTGGTCCTGTCCCGCGCACCGTCCCGGGAGCAGACCGGGGCCCGGACGGACAGAGCCCTGTCGACCTACCGCCTCACCATGTCCCTCCTGGACGGTCCGCATCCGGTGACGGACCGCCAGGGCCTGGCCGGGGCGGCGGGCCGCCTGCTCGCCGCCCAGCTGCACAGCCTCAAGGCCGACTACGCGCCCACCCGCGCATGGCCGTTGCCGTGAGGCCCACCCGCCCGGCCCCGGCCGGTGCCGTGAGCCGCCGAAACGACGTGGCGCCCGGGCACCACCCTGCCGCAGGATCGGCCCCGTGGAAACAGTGATGCAGTGGGTCCGCACGTCATGGACCGGACAGTCCCGGGGCGGACCCGAAGCCGCCCGGCGCAACGCGGCCCCGACCGCCTTTGCGCTGCCGCCCGGCTCACCGCCCCTCGTCCACGAGGTCCGGATGCACGAGGCCGACGGCTTCCGGCCCCGCTCCCTGACGCACGAGAGCACACCCGGCTCCCGCACGGACACCGGCGTGCTCCTCCAGGAGGCCGGCCACCTGCTGCGGGTCCAGCTCGTCGCGACGCCCTTCGGCATGCCGCGCCGACGGCGCCGCCCCCCGGCAGTGCGCCTGGCCCGCGGGCAATGGCTGCGCTGGCAGATCAACTACCGCTTCGCCCACGCACACGACGGCGCGTGGACCTACCGGCTCGACACGCTCAACATCGCCCACGGCCCGGCACCTGCCGACCTCTTCCTGGGCACCCCCACCCTGCGCGTCAGCGAACTCGCCGCCCTGCGCTGACCGCACGCCGCCCGACGCGGGGCCGCGATCCTGCGCGCACCGGCTCCGCGCGGCACCGGCCGTTCCCGCCAGGGGCCTTGGCTGACTCGCGGCGCAGGCGCGGCGCTAGGCTGTGGCGGTGACCTCGCTGCCGGAAGACCTCTCGCCCCTGGCCGGCGACGACGACCGCGACACGGCCGTGCAACGCCTGCAAGAGGCGTACAGCCAAGGGCGCATCTCCCACGAGGAGATGGACGAACGCCTCGACCAGGCGCTCACCGCCAGGACGCAGGGCGCACTCGCGCGGTCCCTGGCCTCGCTCCCCGAACCGGGCGCGGGCACCGAGACGACGATCGGCGCCGCCACGGGACGCATCCGGCGCAGCGGCGCCTGGCGGGTGCCCCGGACCCTCAAGGTCGCCTCCGCGCTCGGCAGGGTGCACCTGGACCTGTCCCGGGCGGTCTTCGAGCACCCGGTCGTCGACATCGAACTGCAACTCGGCACCGGCGGCGCCAGGATCACGGTGCCCCACGACGCGGTCGTCGACATCGAGGGCATGCACGCCGGCTGGAAGGAGGCCCGCTACAAGCCCCCGCGGCACCCCACCCCCGGCGGCCCCACGATCCGGATCTCCGGGACCACCGGGTTCGGACGGCTGAAGGTCCGCCACGCTCGGCGCTGAGACCGCCCGGGCCGGGCTACTGTTGCAACTCTCTTTTATCGGTGCATGATTGACGATTCGTCACATTCTGTGACGGTCGCCCCCGGTGGTGGACAACCTCTCCGCCCACAAGGGCGCCAAGATCCGCCAGTGGGCCCAGAACCCCGACGTCCTGGCCGCCCAACGCCGTGAACGCGCACGCATCCGCGGCGAGAAGGGCCTCCGCCGGGGCGGACGCCCCCTCGCAAGCGCGGCAGCCCAACCGTGGACGGATGAACTCTCCTGTCGCGGCCGTAGCATCGCCGGATGCGCTACATCGACAACCGAGACGTCAACGAGGCCGTGACCGAGATGATGCGGGTACTTGGCCCGCACGACGCGGAGGACTGGTCGGTACCGGCAGGTCCGCTGGAATGGAGCTGCTGGACGACGGCCGCCCACATCGCCCATGACCTGCTGGCCTACGCCGGGCAGATCACCGCACGCCCGACGGACGCCTACCTGCCCTTCGACCTCGCCGTCCGCCCGGACAGCTCCCCACGCGAGGTGCTCCAGGTGGTCACCGCCTGCGCAGGGCTACTCGGCAGTGCCCTGGCCACGGCCAGCCCGGAGGCGCGGGCCTGGCACTGGGGTCCTTGCGACCCGTCAGGCTTTGCGGCAATGGGTGTCGCCGAGGTGCTCCTGCACACCCACGACATCACCCAGGGGCTGGGCGTGCCATGGCTGCCCCCGGCACCGCTCTGCGCGGCGGTACTCCACCGGCTCTTCCCCGAAGCTCCACCCGGCGACCCGGCCCATGTCCTCCTCTGGTGCACCGGCCGGGGCGATCTGGAAGACCGCCCCCGCCGCACCTCATGGATCTGGCGCGCGGCAGTGGCCGAGTGATCAGGCCTCTCGCAGGAAGACTGAGAGGCGCCCCCGTACACGGCGAACGGTCCCGGTCGCAGCACAACTAGCGCGAGGGCGCCTGGCGGGCGGCGCGGTCGGCGACGGCCCGCAGCAGGGCCTCGGCACTGCCCGGGGTGGCCGCCCAGCGCCGTATCTCGGCGTACGCGGCGCGGCGCCCCGGACTCAACGCCCGCACGGGCAGGGAGAACTGGCCGCGCAGGCACCACCACCTCACGACCCGGGCGCAGCTGCGCCTCACGTCGGGTCCGGGAGCTCGTCGATGCCGTCGGAGCCGGCGGGGCTTTCGGCGGGGCGCAGGTGGATGGGGTGGGCGTGGATGCCGACGAAGGCGATCGTGCGCAGCGCGCCGAAGTCGGTCAGCCGGCGGGAGATGAGGGCGGTGGATTCGGGGGCGAACAGGTCGGCGAGGTAGGCGGCGTGGTCGTCGTCGAGGGGAAGGCGGGCCAGGTCGGTGCGCACGGCCGCCAGGGCGTCGGCGAGCCGGGCGAAGGTGGCGGTCTCGGTGACGCCGGCGATCTCGACGGTGACCGGGTGCGGGTAGTCGCGGGGCGGGATGGTGGTCACGCGGCGGCGCCGCTCTGGGGTCCGAGGACCGCCCACACCGCTTTGCCGACCCCGCCCGCGCACGGTCGGCAGCCCCACTGGAGGGCGAGTTCGGACACCAGCCACAGCCCCCGCCCGCATTCCTCGTCCCCGTTGACGCGGCGCAGCACGGGCTGCCGGGAGTCGGCGTCGTGGACCTCGATCCGCAGGTCGTCGGCCGAGAGGGCGAAGCGCACGAACAGCAGCCGGTCGGACGGGGTGCGGGCGTGCTGGACGGCGTTGGTGACGAGTTCGCCGAGCACCAACCCGGAGTAGTCGGAGAACAGTTCGCCCCCCTGGTGGTCGGAGAGGAAGTCGCGCAGCAGCCCCCGCGCGGTGGGCACGGACTTCTGGTGGCGCGACAGCCAGCAGGAGTACTCCCCCGCGACGGGGGGCGGGATCTTCAGCGTTTCGGACATGGCGACGCCTCCTCGGCGGCGGAGCGGGAAAGCGTGATCCGGGCACGTGAGGCAAGGCCCGAGGACCGTCGGCGGGCATGGGGATGCCCGGGTGACGATCCATCAAGATCACGCTGTGTCTTTCATGGACTACTCCCTGTAGCATGCCACTGCGCCAATGCTGTCTGCAACAAGAACGACTGCAACCGTGCAGATTTGCGAGGCGCGTGGCCCCGACGGTCCGTCACGGGGCAGACTGGGCAGTTCAAGGGAGGAATCGCGCATGACCGACGAACCGAGGCCGACCGTCCGCGGCCGCCGCCTGGGGTCGGAGCTCCGTCGGCTCCGGGAATCAGCGAACAGGACCACCGAGGACGCCGCATCCGCGCTCGCATGCTCGCGCGCGAAGATCAGCCGGATAGAGACCGGCGCGGTCGGGATCCGCCGACTGGACCTCGGCGTCCTGATGGACCTGTACGGCGTCACGGAGCCGAGGGACCGCGATTCCCTTGAGACGCTGGCCCGCGACAGCAAGAAGCGCGGCTGGTGGCACGACCACGGCGATACGATCCCGCCCGCCTATGTGGACTTCCTCGATCTGGAAGCAGACGCTCGCTACATCCGGAACTGGCAGCCACTGGTCCTGCCAGGCCTGTTGCAGACCGAGGACTACACCCGCGCTCTGCTTCAGGCCAACCCGGCTGTTGTCCGCCCGGAACGCATCGACCAGTTGGTCAGGCTCCGGATGGAACGCAAGGAGGTTCTGACCAAGCCCGATCCGGCCCGACTCTGCGCGATCATCTGGGAGCCGGCCCTCCGATGCCCGGTGGGCGGCACCGATGCACACCGCGCGCAACTGGGCTACCTCGTCGAAGCGGCGCAACTCCCCAACGTCACCTTGCAAGTGGTTCCGCTCGACATCGGTCCGACCGCTGGCGCCTGCGGGGCATTCGTGATGTACGGATTCACTGGCTCCCCTACCTCGGGAGCAGTGTTTCTGGAGAATCTGACGAGCAGCCATTACCTGGAACGAGAGGCAGAACTCGACGGCTACGGGCTCGTCTTCGAGGACCTGCGATCGTCAGCCCTGAACCCCGCCCAGTCGCTGGATATGATCACCGCAATCGCGGCAGAGACAGCGAGTTAAGAGATCAGACAAGAGGGTGAGCGCATGACCAAGCCGAAGATCTCCGCTCGGGGCTGGTACAAGAGCAGCTACAGCGCACAGGCGAACGAGTGCGTCGAGGCGGGGAACGTCGTCGCTGGCGGCATGGCCGTCCGCGACTCGAAGGACCCCAGCGGCCCGGCCTTGGTCTTCCCGGCCGACGCCTGGTCCGCTTTCCTCACCGGGGTCAAGGCCGGCGACTTCCCCACGGCCTGACCCGCCAGCCACCCCCGTCGCAGCCCCGGCCGCACGGCCGGGGCTGCGACGTACCGTGAGCGCGAAGGACCCGTCCGGCAGCAACGCAACCCAGCTTGCGGAGGATCGCCCGTGACCAACACCGCCCAGAACCCCGCCTCCTGGCGCAAGAGCAGCTACAGCGCCGACCAGGGAAACTGCATCGAGGTCGACGACGCAAACCCCGGCCGCGTCCGCGACTCCAAGAACCCCGACGGGCCCGTGCTTGCTTTCTCCTCCGACGCCTGGTCCGCCTTCGTCACCGGAATCAAGGCCGGCGACTTCCCCACGGCCTGACCCCCAGCGTCTACGTACCGTGAGCGACAAGGACCCGTCCCAGCGGATCCACCAGGCCTCTGAGCGGGAGCCGAACCCAGCAGAGTGGCGGGCTGCAGCAAACCGCTGTTCCGCACAGGAAGTCGGACCGGCCGACTTCCCGCGCTTTCAGTCCGCCTTCGCCGCCCTGCGGCCCTTGGGGACCCTGGGGACCCTGGGCCGACGGCCGGCCGCAACCGGCAGCCCTCCCGCCTCCTCCGGGGTGCAGGGCACCGCTTCCCCGCCGTGCTCGCCGATGGCGGCGGTCAGGCTCCGGCGACAGTCCTCCGCCTGCGCCCGGGACTTGAAACCGAGCAGGAGGCTGCGCGGCTGCGGCCCGCCGACCTCGATGCTCAGCCGGTAGCGAGGCGTCCCGCGCACCCACCACACCGCCTCGACCAGCAGGATCACCACACCGAACAGAACGGCGAGCACGAGGAAGACCGGAAAGCCGTCGGAATAGGCCGCGCCGCCGTCCGGCGGAAGGCCGTGGACAGGTCCGTACAGCCGCAGCACCACGGGGATGCCGTCCGGCCCGACGACCCGCCCCGCCGGCCCCATCGGTGTACCGAGCCCACGAGCTCCGACCCGACCAGCCCGCCCGACCCGCACCACGGTGGCCACGACCTCCCTGCGCAGGCGTTGGAGACGGCCGGAACGGCCAATTCTGTTGTACCGGCGGCCCCTTGCGGGGAGCAACGGGGCCGCAGGAACGATTCGCCCCGAGTCGCGCCCGCCCCCGGCAACGGACGCGACAGCGCGGGAAGTCGGACCGGCCGACTTCCCACGCCGCACCGGCACCCGCACCCGCACCCGCACCCGCACCCGCACCCGCACCCATAATCGCGTTTGACTATGACCTGTAGTCGTGTTCGACTAACACTGTGAGCACTTCGCGACTCTTCGCACTCAGCGCGCTGGCCCGGGGCGGCCCGATGCACGGCTACCAGATCCGCCAGGCGGCCCAGCTCGACCGCACCGAGCTGTGGACCGACGTCAAGCCCGGATCGCTCTACAGCGTCCTGCACCGGATGGCCGACGACGGCCTGGTCGAGGTGGTGCGCAACGAGAAGGTCGGCAACCCGCCCGAGCGGACCGTCTACGCGATCACCGGCCAGGGCCGCCGGGAGCTCGCCGCCCTGCGCGACGCCGCCCTGCGCAAGGTGCGCCTGCTGCCCGACCCGGTCGACCTGGCCCTGCAGTACACCGCGGACCTCACGGACGAGGACCTCGCCGGGGCCGTCGCCGCGCGCCGGCGGGCCGTGGCCGACCAGGTGGCCCTGTTCGAGGAGCAGTTCGAGGCCGCCCGGCCGGACCTGACCGGCCTGGAACCGTGGATCTTCGAGCACTGCCTCGCCCGCCTGAAGGCCGACCTGGCCTGGCACGACGACCTGCTCGACACCCTGACGAAGGACACCCTGCCGAAGGACAGCCTGCCGAAGGACACCGGGAGGACCCCGTGATACTCGTGACCGGCGCGACCGGCACCGTCGGCCGCGCCCTCGTCGGCCACCTGGCCGCCCTCGGCGCCCCCGTGCGCGCCGCCACCCGCCGCCCCGAACGGGCCCGCCTGCCAGGCGGCGTGGACGTCGTCGGCGCCGACCTCGGCGAGCCGGACAGCCTGGCCGCCGCCCTGCGGGGCGTGCGCAAGGTGTTCCTGCTCTCCGACGGCCCCGACATCCCGCGCCACGACGCCAACCTCGCCGCCGCGGCCGCCCGCGCCGGCGCCGAGGCCGTCGTCAAGCTGTCCTCCGGCCGGGCCGCCGACCCGGACGCGGACGACCCCGTCGCCCGCTGGCACCGCGCGGGCGAACAGGCCGTCCAGGACAGCGGCCTGGCATGGACGTTCCTGCGCCCGATGGGCTTCATGTCCAACACCCTCGCCTGGGCCGGAGCGATCCGCGCGACCCGCACCGTCCGGGCCCCGTTCGCCGCCGGCCGGGTGTCCGTCATCGACCCCGCCGACATCGCCGCGGCCGCCGCCCACGCCCTGACCCGGCCCGGACACGACGGCCGGGCCCACCTGCTGACCGGCCCCCAGGCCCTCACCCCCGGCGAGATGACCACGACGCTCGCCGAAGTCCTGGGCACCCCACTGGACTTCACCGAGATCCCACCCCCCGCCGCCCGCCAGGCACTCCTGGACCACGGCCTGCGCCCGGAGACCGCCGACGCGGTCATGGCGCTGCGCGCCGCCTCGCTCGAACCGTTCGCCGCGACCGTCACGCCGGCGGTCCAGCAGCTCACCGGCCGCGCGGCGACACCGTTCCGGGCCTGGGCCGAACGCCACCGCAAGGAGTTCACCAGGGAACCCGGCGCGGAACCCGGCGGGCAGCCCGGCCGGGAGCCCGGCCGTGGCTGACCCCCACCGCGAACCCGTCGCCCTGGCCCCCGGACACGGCGGGCGCCACCACGTGCCGGGCAGCCCGTACGTCGTCAAACTCGCGGGCGCCCAGAGCGGCGGATCGATCGCCGTCCTGGAGTCCACCTTCGAACCCGGCCAGGGCGCACCGCTGCACCTGCACCGCGGCCACGACGAGACGTTCTACGTCGTCAGCGGCGCGTTCCGCCTGCGGTGCGACGAGCACACCACCGAGGCGGGCCCCGGCGCCTTCCTGCACGTCCCGCGCACCCACCCGCACTCCTTCACCGCGATCGGCGACACCCCCGCCACAATCCTGGTGACGCTGACCCCGGCCGGCTTCGAGGAGTTCTTCATCGAGGCCGCCGCCCTCGCCGCCGGCGGCCGCCCCGACCGCCGGACGATGCAGACCCTCCTGGCCCGCTACGACCAGGAACTGGTCCCCGACGCACCGCAGGACCACCACAGACGAGAAGGCCGCTGAGGACGGCGCAGCGGGCGCCGGGCCGGACGGGCGGCCGCGCTACCGGTAGGTGCGCAGCACGTCGAGGAGGTCGCCGGTGTGGCCGTCGCGTGCGCCGAAGTGGGCGGCGCAGCTGAGCTGTTCGCGCAGGTGGAGCAGTCGCATGCGGTGCTGCCAGCCGTCGGTGAGGGGGTGGTGTTCGCGGTAGGCGTCGAAGAAGCGGGCGGGGACGCCGCCGGTGCAGAGCATCATGCTCAGGTCCGTCTCCGCCCATGTCCAGCACACCGCCGGGTCGATGAACGCCGGTGCCGCGTGCGGGCGGGCGAGGATGTTGGCGTGCCACAGGTCGCCGTGGGTGAGGACGGGCGGTGCGGCGGGGAGGAGTCGGGGCAGCCGGTTGCAGATGCGTTCCAGGTCGGCGCGGCCCCGGGGTCCGAGTGCCTGGCGTGCCAGGGGTTCGTCGAGGTAGCGCAGCAGGCGGTGGCGGGCGAAGAACTCGTGTCCGTCCTGGGTCCAGGGGTTGCGCTGTGCCAGGCGGCCGAGCCAGCCGTCCTCGGCCCAGCCGAAGCGCTGTCCGGTGGTGGTGTGCAGGCCGGCCAGCGCGTGTGCGGCGCGTTCCCAGAAGGCGGTGTCGTGCGCGGGCGGCTGTTCGAGGGCTTCCAGGACCAGGCCGTCCGGGTGCAGGGCCGGCACCCGCGGGGTCGGCAGGGCGCCGTGGGTACGCAGGGCTTGCAGGCCCCGGGCCTCCTTCGCGTACGCGTCGGGGGGCAGTCCCGGGGTGGATTTCACCACCACGCGCCCGCCGTCGGCCAGGGTGACCAGCCAGACGGTGTTCGCGGCGCCGCCGGCCAGGCGCACCGCGTGCGCCGGCGGGCCGGGGAGCAGGTGCGGCGGCGGACCGTCCTGTCCGGCGGCCGCCTCATCGATGTTCTGTGCAAGATCTTCCATGGCGGGCCCCTTCCCCGCGCCCGGCGCCACCGACTCCGGCCGGCACCGGATTTCGCCGCCCCAGGGGCAGCGGCAGGGCCCGCGCCAGGCCTGCCGGGGGCGCGGTACAGTCCGTTTCATGAACGAGAACGTGCGCGCCCCGTTTGGGAACTTCACCCTCGTCCGCGCGGCGATCGAGGTCTGCGACGACCTCGCCGCCCCCGTCACCGACGCCTTGACGAACGCGGACGAGCACGGGTGGGCCGGATCCGTGCTGTACGTGGACACCGACCCCGACAAGGCGGACACCGCGGTGTTCTGCCAGGCCTACGACGTGCCGCTGGAGCTCTCCGCGAACTGCGTGGTGGTCGCCGCCAAACGCGGCGGCGACGTCACCCTGGCCGCCTGCCTGGTGCGCGCCGACACCCGCCTGGACGTCAACACCGCCGTGCGCAGGCACCTGGGCGCGCGCAAGGCCTCCTTCGCGCCGGTGGACGTCGCCGTCGCCGCCACCGGCATGGAGTACGGCGGCATCACCGCCGTCGGCCTGCCGGGCGGCTGGCCGCTGCTGGTCGACGAGGCGGTGGCCGCCGCCCCGCATGTGCTCATCGGCAGCGGGCGGCGGCGGGGCAAGCTGATCCTCCCCGGCTGGGCGGCGGCCCGGCTGCCCGGCGCCGAGGTCCTCCCCGGCCTGGCCGCCTGAGCCCGGCGGTGGCGGGACCGGCTCGGGCGACGGCCCGCCGGCCTGGGGCCGAGGCGTGCGCGTCCACGTCCGTGTCCGTGTCCGTGTCCGGGAAAGGGCGGCACCCCCGCGCGGCCTGAGTGAACGTCAAACTCGCGCGAGTCCGACCTTGTCGGGTCGGACGGTGGGGTCTCGGCGGAACATGATCAAGGGGTGGACATGCGAGACCTCGGCGGGAAGGTCGCGCTGGTCACCGGCGCCAGCCGGGGCATCGGGCGGGGCATCGCCGAACGCCCGGCCCGGGACGGCGCCCTGGTCGCCGTGCACTACGGCAGCAACGAGGCGGCGGCGAAGGAGAGCGCCACGGCCATCGCCGGGGCCGACGGCCGGGCGTTCACCGTGGACGCCGAACTGGGCGTTCCCGGCGACGTGGACACCCTCATGGCCGGGCCGGCGGCCGGGCTGCGCGCGCACGGGGAAGCGGCGATCGGCATCCTGGTCCACAACGCCGGGTTCAACCTCATGGGGCGCCCGATCGAGGTCCTCACCCCCGAGGAGTTCGACGAGATGGTCGCGGTCAACGTCAAGGCGCCGCTCTTCCTCACCCAGCGGGTGCTGCCACGGCTGCGCGACAGCGGCCGGATCATCAACATCTCCTCCCGCAACATCACCGTCAACTCCGTCGTCGCCGGACTCACCCGCACCGACATGACCGCCGACGTGCTGGCCGACCCGGCGAACCTGGAACGCAACCCCGCCCTGACCGCCCTCGGCCGGATCGGCCAGGTACCGGACATCGCCGACGCAGTCGCCTTCCTCGCCTCCGACGACGCCCGCTGGACCACCGACACCAAGATCGACGTCACCGGCGGCGTCAACCTGTAGCGGCCCCAGCCGGTGGCCGCACCGCGCGCAGGCCGTACCCGGGCCCGGGCGACCCGCCGCCCCGGGCAGCCGCGGGGCTGCCCCGGCGGGCGGGACGGCGGGCGGGCGGGACGGGCCTCTCGGCACAGCGGACACCTGTGCCGCGGACGCCGTCAACGCCTCGCGCACCACCGCCGGTTCGCCCAGCGGCGCACCGGCGGCACACGGCCGGAGCGCCGGAGCGCCCGGACCCCGCGCGGCACTACGGGAGGCCGGTCGCCCCCGGCACCGGCACCGCCGCCGGCCCGAACCACAAGTGCAGGGCCGCGCGCAGCTGTTCGGCGGCGGCCCGGGGCGGTGCGGTGGGCGGTGCGGTCCAGGCGGCGTGACCGTCCGGGCGCACCAGCACCGCGGGCGTGTCGGGCAGGGCGCCGGGCCGCACCGTCGCCGCGCTCACCCGGTCCGCCCAGGGGGCGGCCGCCGCGCGCAGCGCCTCGGCCGCGGTGGTGTCCTCCAGGAGCAGGGCGCCGGCGCCGGTGCGGGCCAGCAGCGGTATCAGGGCGCCGTGTTGGAGGGTGCCGTCTTGCACAGTGCCGTGCTGCACAGTGCCGTGTTGCAGGGTGCCGTGTTGGAGGGGGATGTCCGGGACCATCGCGCCCTCCCAGGGGTGGCCGCTGCCGTGGGGGGCCGGGTAGCGGGTGGCGATGCCGGTGATCTCCTCGGCCAGGGGGCCGGCCGTCTCCTTGGCCTGCGCGAGTTCGGCGAGCAGGTCGCGCACCGGCGCGAGTTCCTCGTCGTCGCCGGCGAGCAGCGCCTGGGCGCGGGTGTTGCGCAGCAGCCTGGCGCCGGCCGCGTGCCGTTCGCTGTGGTAGGTGTCCAGGAGGGTTTCGGGGGCTTGGCCGCGGGCGACGAGGGCGAGTTTCCAGCCGAGGTTCATCGCGTCGTCGATGGCGGCGTTGACGCCGATGGCGCCGGCGGGCGGGTGGATGTGGGCGGCGTCCCCGGCCAGCAGCACCCGGCCCCGGCGCAGCCGTTCGGCCAGGCGGGCGGCGTCGCCGAAGCGGGTCAGCCAGTGGGCGCGGGCGATCGGGACGCGGCGTCCCAGGGCGTGGTCCAGTGCCTGCTGGAAGCGGGGCAGGGTGAGCGGTTCGTGCCGGTCCCGGGGCGGGTGGGGGTCGGCGGTGAGCAGGCGGACGTAGCCGGGTCTGGGGATGGCGAACACGGTGCCGTTCTCGCCCGTGTTCACGCCGAAGGGGATCTGCCGGGGGTCGGTCAGGACCACGTCCGCGAGCAGGGTGAAGCGGCGGGCGGGGGTGCCGGGGAAGGCGATGGCGGCGAGTCCGCGCACGGTGCTGCGGCCGCCGTCGCAGCCGGCCAGCCAGCCGGCGCGCAGCAGCGCGGGGCCGTCGGGGGTGTCGGTGTGGGCGTGGACGCCGTCGTCGTCGAGGTCGAGGGCGCTCAGGCGGTGGCCACGCAGGATGCGCACGCCCAGGTGGCGGGCGTGTTCGGTGAGGATCTCCTCCACCCTGGTCTGGGCGATGCCCAGGACGTAGGGGTGGCGGGTGCGCATGGCGGCGAGGTCGAGGCGGGCCTGTGCGGTGAACGCGGTGGTCGCCACGGTGGGGCCTTCGGCGAGGAGGCGCTCGGCCAGGCCGCGGCGTTCCAGCAGTTCCAGGCTGCGGGCGTTGAGATTGAAGCCGCGGCAGAAGCCGGGCGGGGACGGGTCGCGTTCCAGGAGCACGGTGCGCACGCGGGCCAGGGCCAGTTCGCAGGCCAGCATCAGGCCGGCGGGGCCGGCGCCGACGACCAGGACGTCCGCGTCGCCGGCGGCGCTGGCGGCCTCGGCGGCGGGTAAGCGCTGTCCGGTACGGGCCGGCGCGGGTGCAGGTGCGGGTGTGGGGGTGTCAGGCATCGGGGGCGGCCTCCGGCCAGGCCAGGGTGCCCTGTTCGATCTCCTCGGCGGTGCGCAGCACCCATTGGCGTTCGGCGTGCAGCATGGCGTGGGCGTACTCGGCCTCGATGACGAACAGTCGGGGGGCGTGGTGTTCGCGGGTGGCGCTGTGGTGGGCCTGTTCGCTCTCGGTGATGCGGGTCTGCAGGGCGGCGGCCCGTTCGCGCAGGGCCTGGGCGGCGCGGTGCGGTCCCAGGGCGCCGAGGTAGCTGACGGCGGACAGGAATTTCGGGTATTCGCGGGAGGGTTCGCGGATGAGTTCGTCCAGCCACTGGGTGAAGTACTGGCGGCCCTGGGGGGTGTGGCGGTAGACGGTGCGGGCGGGGCGCGCGCCGACTTGTTCGGTGTCGGTGGCCTCGATCCAGCCGTCGCGGGCCAGGGCGCGCACCGTGTCGTAGAGCGAACCGGTGGTCAGTTTGAAGGCCTGGTCGAGGTGGCGCTCGCGCAGGGTGGTGGCCATGGCGTGGGGGTGCAGGGGCTGTTCGAGGAGCAGGCCGAGCAGGGCGAGGGCCAGGGGGTTGGCGGGTCGTTTGGCGGTCATGGCACTCCGTGGTCGCACGCGGGGGCCCGGGTCGGGGCCGGGGCTGGTGATACTCGGATCGTACTACTCGGATCCGAGTATGTGGAAGGGGTGGTCCGAGTCGCCCGCCGCGGCGCGGCGCCGCACCGGCCTTGCGGTGCAGGGGAGTTCGGTCCCGGCCGTTGCCGGGGCGCTGCCGGGTGCGATCATGGCGGGCGTGGCTTTTGACGACGCGCGACCCCGGTCCGGCCTGGCCTATGAGCGCTGGCGCGCCCGCGAGGCGCCCCACGGGGACTTCATCATGTTCGGCGACGGGTCACTGTCGGTGATGCAGCTCATGCGGTTCTCCCCCGCCGGCCGGCCCCACGACCCGCGGGCCCAGCAGTGGAGTTGGGGGGAACTGCTGCGGGCCACCGCGTGGACCCCCACCGACTGGACGGACGTCGACACGACGTTCGCCACCAGCACCCACGCCGGCAGCCGCGCCCTCGCCGGCGAGGCGTCCGAGCACGGCAGCATCGGCTGGGTCGCGCTGACCCGCGACGACGACGAGAACACCCTGGAGTGGCTCGCGATCTCCTGCTCCTCCAACCCGTTCGCCGACGTCACCCTCGACGACACCACGGTGACCGCCACCAGCACCCTGGGACGGATCTGGACCTTCCCCCGCAACGCCCCGCAGCAGGTACGGATCACCGAGGACCCCACCCACCCCTGGCCCTCCCCCGCCGGGCCGGCGGACCCCACCCCCTGAACCGCCCGGCCGGGCCGGCCCCGGTGACCTTCCGGCGGACCTGCGTGTTCGCCGCCGACGGGCAGCAGCCCACCTCCACCTCCACCCTGCGCTTTCGCCAACGCGGCGAGGTGGAGGCGGACTTGGCCGCACACGGCTTCATCCTGCGCGAGGTCCGCGACGCCCCCGACCGGCCGGGCCGCGAACTCGTCTTCATCGCCGCCCGACCACCGCAGCCGTAGACCCGCGCCACCGCCCGACCGCCCCGACCCGGGCCCGGGTGACGGGGCGCCACCGCCGGGACGCGGGCACCGAAAGCCCGCCGCCAGGCCGTCACCGGGCCTGCGCCGGTGGGCTGATCTGCTATTTTCGCCATGCTTCGACGCGAACCGTACAAGCGTGCGGTTTCGCATGCCCGCACGGGACCCCGGCCGCGAGCCCGGCCGCGGCCCCGGGTGCGGGCCCCGGGGCGGCCCCAAGCGGGCACAGCAGTCGGTCGACCAGCGGGGGGACGGGATCCATGAACGCGTACGCGGGCTCCGACGGGCCGGGCCTGTACGGGCCCTACGGTCCGCCGGCGGGCGGGCCGCTGTTCGGGGTGAACCCGGCGGACCTGGACGCGGCGGCGAAGGTCGCCAAGGACACCGGTGAGGCGATGCCGGGCGAGCTCAAGCACATCCACGAGCCCTCCGACACGGCGGTCGCGGCGCTGTCGGGCTGGCGCACCGGGGCGTCGCTGCACGCCTGCACGGCGGCGTGGGAGGAGTGCCTGAACAAGCTGGCCTCGGAGGTGGACGGGGTGAGCCTGAAGCTGGGCCAGACCGCGGGCAACTACCGCGGCACCGACTCGGGCAACGCCGGCGCCCTCAAGGCGCCCGGCGCCGGGCCCTACGCGCCGGCGGTGAACTGATGGTCACCCTCGCCCAGCTGCGCGACGCGGACCTGTCCGGCCTGGCCGGCGCCGCCGGCGCCTACGACACCCTGGCCGGCGCGTTCGGCAAGCACGTCCAGGCGATGAACACCGAGGTCACCAAGCACGTCTTCAACAGCCAGTGGGTCGGCACCGCGGCCGGCGCCGCCAACGCCTCGCTGCAGCGCACCAGCGGGCGCCTGGACGCCGCGCACACCGAGATGTCGGCGGTGTCGGGGCTGCTGCGCGAGGCCTCGGAGAGCTTCCAGCTGGCGCAGTCGAAGCTGAAGGAGGCCCTCCAGGAGGCGCAGGGCGCGGGGCTGACGGTCGCCGAGGACGGCACGGTCAGCTGGCCGGCGCCCTCGCAGGCGGAGCGCCACGACCCCGGCTACGACACGCCGCAGCGGGCCAGGGCGCTGGCGGATCGCATCTCCCACGCCGTCACCGAGGCCGACGGCGCCGACCAGAAGATCGCCAAGCTGCTGGACGACCTGACGGTGCGGGCCCGCACCGGCACCGGACTGGACCTGGCGCAGGCCGGCGCCGACCGCAAGGCCGTCGACGAGCTCGGCACCGGCCTGATGGCGGCCGGCTGGCCGCCCGCCGGCGCCGCCCCCACCGAGGTCAACTCCTGGTGGAAGGGCCTGACCCCGGACGAGCAGCAGCGCCTGGTCCAGGCCCACCCCGACCTGCTGGGCATGCGCGACGGCATCCCCGCCACCGCCCGCGACCAGGCCAACCGCCTCAACCTGGCGCACCTGATCGACACCTACGAGCACAAGCCGAACCCGTCGGACGACGAGAAGCAGAAACTGGAGGGCTTCCGAGCGATCCGGGACAAGCTGAACGTGCAGAACGGCCGGCAGCCGCCCGCGTTCCTGCTGGGCGTCGGCGAACAGGGCCAGGGCCGCGGCATCCTGTCCTTCGGCAACCCCGACACCGCGAAGAACGTCAGCGCCTACGTGCCGGGGCTGGGCACCAAGCTGTCCTCCGTCGGCGGCAAGGACGCCGACCGGGCCCTGAACGTGTGGAACGCCGCCCACATCGCCGACTCCGGTGCCGAGGTCGCCTCCATGATCTGGCTCGGCTACGACCCGCCGCCCGGACTGGAGAAGGTCCTCGACGGGGACCCCCGGCCCCTGGAGGTGATGGGCACCGACCGCGCCGCCAAGGGCGGCGCCGCCTACGACACGTTCATGGCCGGACTGCGCGCCACCCACGAGGGAGCGCCCGCGCACCTGGTCGCCCTCGCCCACAGCTACGGCTCCACCACGGTGGGCCTGGGCGCGCAGCTGCCCGGCGGCACCGGCGCCGACGACATCATCCTGGTCGGCTCCCCCGGCACCGGCGCCGACAAGGCCTCCCAACTGCACATCGACCCCCACCACGTGTGGGTCGGCGACGCCGAGAACGACCCGGTCAGCCACCTGCCGGCCAAGGGCCGGGTCGCCACCGACGTGGTCCTGGGCCCCGTCCTGGGCCCCGTCGCCGACGACCTCTACCAGACGTTCGCCCCCGACAACCAGCTCTGGTTCGGCCAGGACCCCGCCAGCAAGGACTTCGGCGCCAACCGGTTCGCGGTCCCCGACGGCAAGTCCCTGTCCCTGGACTCCCACTCCAACTACATGAACAGCTCCTCCGACACCGCGACCGCGGAGTCGATCAACAACATCGGCCAGATCGTGGCCGGCAGGTACGACGCCGTGACACGGCAGGAAGGCCGATGAACATGGCAACCCCGACCGCACGACGGCTCGGCCTCACGGCCGCCACGCTGGCACTCGCCCTGACGGCCTGCGGGCACACGGGCGCGGGCGTGGGCGTGGGCGTGGGCGACGAGCACCCGGCACCCCAGTCCCTCACCACACCCGAACAGGCCGTCCAGAAACTCGACGCGCTCCTGGACGAGGCGCTCTCCGGCATCCAGCCGCCGCTGCGCCACTGGGACGGCTGGCCGCGCTCCACCGAACAGAGCGGGGGCATCGACGACCACTCCAAGGGCTATGCCATCGCCACCCGCGACCGCCACATCATGACCAAGGTCTCCAAGGCCAAGTACACCGCCCTGATGGACATGGCCGAACGCGACTGGAAAGCCAAGGGATACAAGATCACCTCGGTCAACCCCAACCAGCCGGCCCTGTTCGCCGCCGCCCCGGACGGATCCTCCGTCGCGATGCTGTTCGGCGCCGCCGGCAACATCACCCTCCAGGCCTCCGGCGGCGGCCACATCCCCGTCATCCGCGACCGCGACCCGTTCGGCACCCCCACCCCCGACCCCGTGACGGCCAACGGCAACCTCGACGTCATCCCCACGGACGACGACCCGTTCTGGTCACACTGAAAGCCGCCCCCATGACCCCCGAACAGGCCGTCCACGCCCTCGACGCGCTCCTCGACGAGGCGATGTCCGCCATCCGCCCCCCGCTGCGCCACTGGGACGGCTGGCCGCGCTCCACCGAGCAGACCACCGGCGGCCTTGAGGACCGCTCCCTGGGCTACGCCACCGCCACCCGCGAGCGGCACGTCACCACCAGGGTCGCCCCCGCCAGGTACGGGGCGCTGCTGGGCGTCACCGAACGCGGCTGGCAGGCCCGCGGCTACCGGATCACCGCCGTCAACCCCCGCCAGCCCGCCATGTTCGCCACCACGCCCGCCGGATACGGCGTCGCCGTGCTGTTCGGCGCCGCCGGGAACATCGCCTTCCAGGCCACCGTCGGCCCCATCCCCGTCATCCGCGACCGCGACCCCTTCGGCACCTACGTGCCCGAACCGACCCTGCCCAACGGCAACCTGGACGTCCTGCCCCGCCACGACGACCCGTTCTGGTCCGCCTGACCGCCAGACGCACCGCCAGACCCGCCGGCAGGCACACTGGTAGACCCGCAGGCAGACGCACCGGCAGACCCGCCGGCGAGCGCACCGGCGGGCACAGCGGCGCGGGCACCCGGGGGCCCTCCCGTGTCCGAGAGGTGGCCGCCCGGCGTCCGGGGCCGGGGGCGCGCAGTAGGATCGGCGGCGTTGTCACCACATTCCACCGCTGGTAGGAGGCTTTTCATGGCTCAGGTCACGCTGAAGGGGAACCCGGTCCAGGTCGGCGGCGCGCTGCCCCAGGCCGGCAGCCAGGCCCCGGCGTTCACGCTGGTCGGCGAGGGACTCGCCGACACCTCGCTGCAGGACTTCGCCGGCAAGCGCAAGGTCCTTAACATCTTCCCCAGCATCGACACCCCCACCTGCGCCACCTCGGTGCGCACCTTCAACGCCAAGGCCGGCTCGCTGGCCAACACCGTGGTGCTGTGCATCTCCGCCGACCTGCCGTTCGCGCAGGCCCGTTTCTGCGGCGCCGAGGGCCTGGACAGCGTCCGGACCCTGTCCACCCTGCGCGGACGCGACTTCCACGAGAACTACGGCGTGGCCCTGGCCGACGGCCCGCTGGCGGGGCTGACCGCCCGCGCCGTCGTCGTCCTGGACGAGAACGACACCGTCCTGCACACCGAGCTGGTCGCGGAGATCGCCGACGAGCCGAACTACGAGGCCGCGCTCGCCGTCCTCGCCTAGCCGTCCTCGCCCAGGCCCCGCCACGGGACGCCGGCCCCGGTCGGCCCCGCCGGCCCCGGCCGGGCTGCCTGCGCACGCGGCCCGGCCCGCCCCTGAGGTCTTCACCTGGGGGGCGGGCCGGGAAGGGGAGCGGGCGGGGCCGGGGGCGGGTCAGGTGATGGAGGCTCCCGAGTCGATGCTGATGACCTGTCCGGTCATGCAGTCCTGGTCGAGGAAGAGCCCGATGGAACGGGCGACCTCCTGCGGGGTGACGAACCGCGGCACCGGCACCTTCTCCCGCATCCCGGCGATCACGTGCTCGGGCAGGGTGTCCGTCATCCCCGTGATCATGAACCCGGGCGACAGCGCGTTCACCGTCACCCCCCGGCGCCCGCACTCCGCCGCCAGCGTGCGGGTCAGCCCGATCAGCCCCGCCTTGGACGCCGCGTAGGCGGTCTGCCCGGCGGTGGCGATCAGCGCGGACGGGGAGACGATGTTGACCACCCTGCCCCAGCGGGCCCGCAGCATCGCCGGCACGCACACCCGCGCGGTGTGGAAGGAACCGACCAGGTTCGTGTCGATCACCTGCCGCCACTCGACCGGGTTCTGCATGGCCATCAGCGCGTCCTTGCGCACCGCCCCGTTGTTGACGAGCACGTCCACCGGGCCCAGCGCCTCGGTGATCCGCTCGTACATCGCGGTGACCTGCGCGTAGTCCGCGACGTCGCCGGTGACCAGGACGTGGTCGCCGGCCAGCTTGCCCGCCACCTCCTCGGCGGCCTGGCGGGCGCTGTTGTAGTGCACCGCGACCCGGCACCCGGCCGCGTCCAGCGCCAGCGCCAGCTCCCGGCCCAGACCCCCCGAGGCGCCGGTGACCAGCGCCACCGGGGAGTCGGGCCGCTGCCCGAAGGCGCCCTTGCCGCTCACCGCGCCCCTCCCCACGTCAGCAGGACCGAACCCCACGTCATCCCGGCACCGAACCCGGCCAGCAGCACCGTGTCGCCGTCCTGGATGCGCCCGGCGTCCAGCGCCTCCGCCAGCGCGATGGGGATCGATGCCGAAGCGGTGTTGCCGTACCGGTCGAGATTCGCCACCAGACGGTCCGCGGGAATCCCGGTGTGGGCGAGCACCGAGTTGATGATCCGGATGTTCGCCTGGTGCGGCACCACGTGGTCCACGTCCGCCGGCGTCAGCTTCGCCTGCTCCAGCGTCTCGCGGATCGTGCGCACCGTGTAGCGCACCGCGTTCAGGTAGATCTCGTTGCCGTTGATCTGCGCGTAGTGCAAGCCCTGGCGCACCGTCTCCTCGGTGGTGGGCATCCGCGAGCCCCCCGCCAGGACCTTCAGGCTGTCCTTGCACGAGCCGTCCGCGCCCAGGTTCCACGCCAGGACCCGCTCCACCGGGCCGGGCTGCAGGACCACCGCACCGGCCCCGTCACCCACCAGGATCGACAGGTCCCGGTCCGCCGGGTTCGCGGTCAGCGTGTGGGTGTCCGAACCGATCACCAGGATCGGGCGCGGGTCCATGTGCAGCAGACCCACCGCCGTCACCAGCGCGTACACGAACCCCGCGCACTCGGAGTTCACGTCGTGCGCGCTGCCCGCGATCTTCAGCGCGTCGTGGACGAACGCCGACGTCGCCGGCGAGGGCTGCTCCGGCGTCGCCGTCGCCACGATCAGGTGCGCGATGTCCGCACCCGACAGCCCCGCCCGCTCCAGCGCCCGGCGCCCGGCTTCCACCGCCATCGACGCGGTGCTCTGCCCCGCCCCGACCGCCCGCCGCTCCCGGATCCCGCACCT
This sequence comes from Kitasatospora sp. NPDC127121, assembly GCF_042677305.1. Lineage (NCBI taxonomy): Bacteria > Bacillati > Actinomycetota > Actinomycetes > Kitasatosporales > Streptomycetaceae > Kitasatospora > Kitasatospora sp. NPDC127121. The sequence goes on from NZ_JBHXTQ010000025.1 coordinate 69,869, forward strand.
GGAGACGATCCAGTGCTCGTCCACACCGAAACGCTCCGCCAGCTCCACGCTGGTCACCACGCGCTCGGGGACGGAGATCCCCCACCCGGTGATGTCGAAGCCGCTCATCGAGCAGTGCCCCGCGCTCAGACGCCGGCCTGGCCCACGAGCGCCAGGATCCGCTCGTGCACCACCCGCAGCGTCGTCGTGTCGTCGATGTCCGCGAACAGCGACTCGTCCGCCGGAATGTGCGGGTACTGGTTCTGGAACCCGTACAGCCACTCCATCAGATCCAGCGAGTCCACGTCCGCGATGTGCTGCAGCGCCGCGTCCGCGTCGATCTCCTGCGCCCCGGACACCGCCTGCAACTGCGCGGCCAGGTCCTCGATGGTGGGGATGTCGGACATGAGTGATCGTTCCTTCCTGGACGCCCCGGAACGGGCGCCAACACGTGATGAGGCAGAACAGACCCGGACACCCCGGGAGGATCACGGACACCGCCACCGCGCCCCCCGCCGCCCACAGGCCACGGAACGCACCGCGACGGAACCCGAAAACCCCCCGGGGAAAAACCCGGGAAGGCCGTGGGGGCCGCGTGTCTTGTCGAAACCGCATGAAACCCACCCCCACGCAAACGCCCCGCAACCCCGGCCCTGCGCCCACGCTTGCGCACCGCTTGCGAGACACGCGCTTACCTGACCCGAGACACCGCACCCACACGCACGACACCCACCACCCCGCACCGCACCGCACCGCGACGCGGACACCGCACCCGCACCGCACCGCACCGCACCCGCACAGCGCCGCACCGAGGCCACCGCACCGAGGCCACCGCACCGCACCGCGCCGCAGGCCGCACCCGCCGGGGCGGGAGGGCGACCGTAGGCAAGCACGGACACACCCCGACCACCCCGACCCGCACGGCCGTTCACACCGCACGGACCCGGCCGCCCTCACCGGCGCTCCCGTCCGCAGACGACGAGAGCGGCCACCGCCACCGCAACGGCCGTCCACGCGGGGAAAGGCACCACCCGGCGCCGCGCACCACGGACACCCGCACCACCGGACACCCGCACCACCCGGCCCAGTCCAGTCCAGTCCGGCCCGGCCGAGCCCGGCCCAATCCGGTCCATCCGATCCGCCACCAGAACAGGGGCACACCCGCATGACCACCGCCGAGACCCGCTCCATCAACCCCGACGTCGACGCGATCCGCCACCACTACGAGGTCGGCAACGACCTCTACCGCCTCATCCTGGGCCCCACCATGATGTACTCCGGCGGCTACTGGGAGGACGGCGAGGACCTCGTCGCCACCCTCGACGAGGCCCAGGAACGCAAGCTCGACGTCTTCACCGACCTCGCCCAGGCCGCCGGCAAGGCCAAGGTCCTGGACATCGGCTGCGGCTGGGGCACCATGCTCAACCGCCTCACCACCGTCCACGGCGTCCAGCAGGCCGTCGGCGTCACCCTCTCCCGCACCCAGGCCGACTTCGTCGCCGCCCTCGACAACCCCGCCATCCACGCCCGCGTGGAGAGCTGGGAGGACCACAAGGCCGACGGCGAGCCCTACGACGCCGCGTTCTGCATCAACGCCCTCGAACACTTCGTGCTCTCCTCCCTCACCCCCAAGGAGCGCACCCAGCGCTACCGCGTCTTCTTCAAGCAGGTCCACTCCCTGCTCAAGCCCGGCGCCCGCTTCGTCCTGCACACCATGACCGTCGAGAACCCCCCGCTGCGCCGCCAGCTCCTGGACGACCTCAAGTTCCTCCAGCGCGAGGAGTTCGAGGGCTGCCACATCCCGCGCCTGCCCGAACTCGCCGCCGGCCTCGACGGCCTCTTCGAGGTCACCGAGATCCGCAACGAACCCGAGTCCTTCGCCCGCGCCTGCCGCGCCTGGCTCCAGCTCCTGGCCGCCCGCCGCGACGAAGCCGTCGCCATGGCCGACGAGACCACCGTCCAGCGCTTCGAGCGCTACCTCGACATCTTCGCCTACACCCTCGAAGACCACATCTTCAACAACTTCCGCGTCACCCTCACCCGCCGCGCCTGAAAGGGGACACCCCGGCCATGACCACCACCGCCGAACACCCCGCCCCCTCCGGCGCCGACCAGCCCGAACCCGCCGGCGCCACCACCCACCCCGGCACCACCGCCGTCCGCCACCTCAAAGTCGCCATCATCGGCGCCGGCATCTCCGGCCTGGGCACCGCGATCCGCCTCCTGCAGAGCGGCACCGACGACTTCCTCGTCTTCGAACGCGCCACCGACCTCGGCGGCACCTGGCGCGACAACACCTACCCCGGCTGCGCCTGCGACGTCCAGGCCCACCTCTACTCCTTCTCCTTCGCCCGCAACCCGCGGTGGAAGTCCACCTTCGCCACCCAGGCCGAAGTCCACGCCTACCTCAAGGACACCGCGCAGCGCTTCGGCGTCGAACCCCACCTGCGCTACGGCCACGAACTCCTCGACGCCCACTGGGACGCCGACCACCGCCACTGGCGCATCCACACCACCCACGGCCGCTACACCGCGCAGATCCTCGTCACCGGCACCGGCTACCTCTCCGAGCCCGCCGTCCCCGACCTGCCCGGCCTGGACACCTTCACCGGCACCCTCTTCCACTCCGCGCGCTGGCGCCACGACCACGACCTCACCGGCCGCAACGTCGCCGTCATCGGCACCGGCGCCTCCGCCATCCAGTTCGTCCCCGCCATCCAGAACCAGGTCGCCCGCCTCGACCTCTACCAGCGAACACCCCCCTGGGTCGCCCACAAACCCGACAAGCCCAACACCCCCCGCCACACCTGGATGCTGCGCCACCTGCCCGGCTACCAGCGCTTCCGCCGCGCCTTCAACAAGAACGGCCGCGAGATCGTCGCGTTCTTCATGTCCCGCCCCACCCGCACCACCGGCATGAAGAACATGGCCGCCGGCCACCTCAAGAAATCCGTCCCCGACCCCGGCCTGCGCAAGCGCCTGACCCCCGACTACACCGTCGGCTGCAAACGCCTCCTGTTCTCCAACACCTGGTACCCCGCCATCCAGCAGCCCAACGTCGACATCGTCTCCGACACCATCACCGACATCGGCCCCACCCACATCACCACCGCCGACGGCACCACCCGCACCGTCGACACCATCATCCTGGCCACCGGCTTCACCGCCACCGACCGCCCCGTCGCCCGCCGCATCCACGGCCGCGACGGAACCACCCTGCGCGACACCTGGCACACCCACGGCATGAAAGCCCACCGCGGCACCACCATCCACGGCTTCCCCAACCTCTTCATGCTCCTGGGCCCCAACACCACCCTGGGCCACTCCTCCCAGACCGTCATGATCGAAGCCCAGATCGCCTACATCGTCGACGCCCTCAAAACCATCGACAAACTCGGCATCACCTCCGTCGAGATCCGCCCCGAAGCCCAGAACGCCTACAACCAGACCCTCACCGACCGCCTGAAGAACACCGTCTGGAACGCCGGCGGCTGCCAGAGCTGGTACACCGACCACCACGGCAACAACCCCTCCATCTGGCCCACCTACACCTACCGCTTCCGCCGCCAGACCCGCCGCTTCGACCTCCTCAACTACCAACGCGCCACCGTCACCCACACCACCCCCTAACCCCCCACACGCACACACCCGGACACACACACGGGCACACGCGGGGGCACACCCTCGGGCACACGCACACAACCACACAGGCACACCCAACACGGCCGGGCGGCACCCGCCCACCCACGGACCCCGCCGCCCGGCCGGCCCACACCCCAGAACACCCCACCGGAAACCGAACCGGACACACAACCAACAACCGAACACCTGCACGGGCCCAGCAGACCGCCCACCCTGCAGGACCCACCCACCCGCCCTCACACACTAACCACCACCCGGCCGCCAACCCGCAACCGTCACACCATCAAGCACCCCACCCACGAACACCCACACGCCACCCGAACACACCCACTACCCCAGAACAGGAAACCCCATGACCAAACCCCTCACCCGACGCACCATCCTCACCACCACCGCCACCACCGCCCTCATCACCGCCTTCAACACCACCACCCGCACCTGGGCCACCACCAACACCCCCACCACCCACAACCACTGCCCCGTCCCCACCCTCGACGGCACCCTCACCACCGACACCACCACCCTCACCGAATTCAGCCACGACTTCGGCCGCCTCACCACCAACACCCCCCACGCCGTCCTCAAACCCGGCTCCGACCAAGACATCATCAAAATCATCAACTACGCCCGCCACAACGGCCTCAAAGTCGCCATGAACGGCCAAAGCGGCACCGACAACGACCTCGAATCACACTCCAACTACGGCCAAGCCTCCCCCGACGGCGGCATCAGCATCGACGCCCGCACCCTCAACCGCATCCACACCATCACCCCCACCAACGCCACCGTCGACGCCGGCGTCACCTGGGCCCAACTCACCGACGCCACCCTCAACCAAGGCCTCACCCCACCCTGCCTCACCGACTACCTCCACCTCTCCATCGGCGGCACCATCAGCATCGGCGGCATCGGCAACACCGTCCAAAAACACGGCCTCCAAGCCGACACCGTCGAATCCATCGACATCATCACCGGCACCGGCCACCTCCTCACCGCCACCCCCACCAAAAACCCCGACCTCTTCCACGCCGCCCTCGCCGGCGCCGGACAATTCGGCATCATCATCCGCGCCACCATCAAACTCATCCCCGCCCCCCAACGCGCCCTCGTCTTCAACCTCTACTACAACAACCTCACCACCTACCTCACCGACCAACAAACCATCCTCAACGACGGCCGCTTCCACACCCAAATCGGCGAAATCATCCCCCAACAAAACACCACCCCCCTCTACAAAATCGAAACCGCCACCTACTACAACGGCACCACACCCCCCAACCCCACACCCCTCCTCACCGGACTCAACCCCAACCTCCCCAACCAAACCACCACCACCGACCAGACCTACCGCGAATACACCTACCGCGCCGACACCTGGACCCAAAACCTCAAAAACCTCGGCTACTGGAACCAACCCAAACCCTGGCTCAGCCTCTTCATCCCCGCCACCCAAGCCGCCAACTTCATCACCTACGCCACCCCCCTCATCACCCCCCAAACCCTCGGCCAAGGCCTCCTCCTCTTCTACCCCTTCCCCACCAACAAACTCACCCACCCCTACGCCATCACCCCAAACGAACCCACCACCTACCTCTTCGACCTCCTCACCTTCCCCCACCCAGGCACCAACCCCACCACCCAACTCACCCACAACCGCACCCTCTACGACCACGCCACCACCCTCGGCGCCAAACGCTACCTCGTCGGCGCCATCCCCCACATGACCCCCACCGACTGGAAAAACCACTACGGCCCCCAATGGACCAACCTCACCAACACCAAACACAAATACGACCCCACCCACACCCTCACCCCCGGCCAAAACATCTTCCCCTAACAACACACAAACACACACACACAACAAACACACACAGCAGACATACAGAAACAAACACAGACACAGCAATAAAACAAACCAGCAAACAAAAAACACAGACCACAGACCACAGACCCGCAAACACCGACACAGACCACAGGCCACGAGCGCACAAACACCGACACAGACCACGGGCCGCGGGCGCACAAACAGAAAACACCAGACACACAGACACACAACAGGCACAAGCACAAACACACAGGCATCGACCCGCAAGCGCAGGCATCGACCCACAGGCGCACAGGCACAGGCACAGGCACCCCCACCGACACAAACCCACAACAAGCACAGAAACAAGAACACACACGCCGACACAGAACCACAGAAATACACCAATAAAACAAACCCAAACACAGACACACAGGCACACGCAAACACACAACAAAAAACAAACAAACCACAAACAACAATCGGCAAACCACAGACCACAAGCCGAAGGCCCAAATCCCAGACAGACAAAACAAGCCAGCAAAAAACCCATAAAAAAACAAACCACAGACACAGGCACAGGCCAAAACCACAAGCGGCAAGCGGCAAGCGGCAAGCGGCAAGCGGCAAGCGGCAAGCGGCAAGCGGCAAGCGGCAAGCGGCAAGCGGCAAGCGGCAAAAAAGAAATACAGGCCAAAGGCCAGAAAGCAAGAACTCAGGACTTCAGGAATTCAGGAAAGAACAGGAAGGCCCGCCATGCACACCTACGACCTCATCAACGAAGCCATCATCCACGCCCCCACCCAACAAGTCTGGAACCACCTCATCGCCGAACTCAACGGCACCACCACCTGGTGGACCCCCCACAACACCCACCAACCCGGCAACCCCACCCCCGAACACCCCGGCGGCACCACCCACATCACCATCCACCCCAACGGCCACACCAAACCCGGACCCAAAATCCACACCACCGCCACCACCACCCACACCACACCCCCACACACCCTCACCACCACCCACACCGGCCACTTCACCGGCACCACCACCTACACCCTCACCCCCACCCACAACAACCAACACACCAAACTCACCATCACCTTCACCACCACCCCCCACGGATGGCCCACCCTCCTCCCCAAACACACCATCCCCAACCAACACACCAAAGCCACCCACAACGCCCTCACCAACCTCAACCACCAACTCACACACGGCACCAACGCAGACGCAGACACCCAATAGCCACCCGCCAACAGCAGGCTCGACACCCGGGCCCAGCGCCCGTTCTGCCCCTCGTGCCCGACCCTCGGCTCTCGCACAGACCGCCCGCTCATCGCCAACTCCCGTGAGGTCGACCGCGGGAGCTGGCGAACCGGGCCACCCGTCGAAACCGCCCCGCGACGGGCGCGATCTGGGACCTGCCCTTCGAGAGCACACGCAGCCCGCCGCCCGTCGCTCCGACTGCTCCTGACAGCCGCCCCACTCCGCGCCCTGCCAGCCCCGCGTGAACAACGCCCGCCCCAGGCCTACCGGCTGTCACCCCGGCCCGGCACAATCACCCGTATGACGATCACCACGAGCGCGCCGCCCTCGCGCAGCACTCCGGTCGCCCTCGCCCGCGGTTTCCTGACGGGGGCCGTGATCGGGGGCTCGCTGGCCGCGCTAGTCGTCGGTGTGGTCGTCGAGAAAGTGCCCTTGTTCATCGGGGGTTTGGGACTGCCCGTCGTCTACGGCCTGTTGCTCCTCCTCGCCGGCGCGCCGAGGCGGGCCCGGGAGGCGGAGGTCGTGCCCCGAACGGCGCTCGCGGTGATCGAGAGCCTGCGCGCCATTGGGGGTGAGACGAGCGACGTGCCGGTGCGGTTCGATCTCACCGTCGTACCGGACGACGAGCCTGCCTACCGCGTCGGGATCACTCAGGACATCAACCTCGTCGACCTCCCCGGCTACCGGCCGCGCGGCGTCCTGGTGGTGAAGTATCCACCGGACAGGCCGTGGCGGGTGACGATCGTGAAGCGGCCGACCCCGGAGTGGGAGGAGCGGGCGGCCGGCGCCCAGCTGGATTCGGCTCCCGAGTCGACCATGGTGACCGAGCCTTCCGAGGGCCGTTCGACCGGTTTCGTCAGGCTCTTCGGCCTGCTGCTCGCCGCGGCTGCCGTGGTCTTCCTGTTCCGCGTGGACCTGTTCGAGCAACAGGACTCCGCCGCTTCTCCGGCACCGACGGTCACTTCGACGTGGTCGACCACGGTGGTGTCGTCCGGGACCGGGACGGTCTCTCTCGGGCCGGACCAGTCGTTCCTCGACGACGGCGAACTGCGCAAGGCCATCAACTCCCTTACCGAGGGGAAGGATCCGCGACAGGCGATCACCGTCTTCGCGCAGGAGCGCGTGCTGTCGGTCGTGTTCTCCCCGAGCAGCACGAAGGCCCCCCAGTTCGATCCGCTGTCCCTGCCCTACGAGCGGTTCCCGGCCCTGGTCAAGGAGGCCGAAACGACGCTCGATGTCCGCTCCCCGACGTCCTGGCAGATCACCGCCGACCATCTCGCCGGCTCCCTCACGATCAGGGTCGGCGTGACCGGGCCCGAGGGCAGTGCCTCGCTGGAGGCGAACGGTGAGGGCCAGGTAGTGCGACGAGCCCCGGCACGCTGATCACCCGCGCGTCACCCGCACTCGACGCGCTTCGACACGGCGGGTTGCCACAGCAGCGAACGAACCCCGGCAGACCGTACCCGGAGGACAGGAGGAGGACTCATGGGCTGGCACGACTATCTGGCGCTCTGGTGCGGGGTGCTCGGCACATTGGCACTGCTCGGGTACGGGCGGTCGCTGGCGGGGGTCACCGGCGCCCAGCGGACGGTCCGGGTGATGGGGCGGATCGAGCGGGTGCAGGAGCCGCGGCACAGAGGTTCCGAGGCGGACGGCATAGCGATCGTCGCCACCTTCCAGGACTCCTCCACCGGGCAGGAGTTCACCGTGACGAACGACGGCGACTGCGGCGACCGGATCAACACCGCCTGGACGGGCCGGGAGATCGGGATCCGCTATCCGCCCGGAAGACCGGACGCCTTCCGGTTCACCGACGACCTCTGGGCCGGCCGCTACGGGCTCGGCTGGCCGAACTTCGCGGTGTTCCTGATCTACGTCGGGCTGGTGGTCGTCGCCGCGGTCGACTGGGGCTGGCCGTGGGCCCTGATCGGTGTCGGCGCGCCGTGGAGCGTGTTCCTCGCGTGCTCCCTGCCCCAGGAGGTCCGCCAGGCGCGGAGCCGGTTCGACACTCTGGCCGCGATGGTTCCCGTTCCGGGCCGTGTGGTCGCCGTCGTCAGGAGCGTCCGCACCGACGAGGACGGCTACACCTCCACCAGCCAGACGCCGGTGGTCGCCTTCACCACCCACGAGGGCGCGGCCGTCACCGCGTACTGCTTTTCAGGCCTGCCGGACCCCACCAACTCGTACGGCCGGAACGTCACGATCCACTACTCCCCCGCCGACCCGGCCGACTTCACCCCGGACCTCGCGGCCGCACAGCGGTCCTGGAGGAGCGGAGTCACCAGCGGCATCGTGGGCGTTCTCGTCACGGCGTCAGCGGCAGTCGCGGGAGCGGTCCTGCTCTGACACCCAACGGCCATCGCCCGGCCTCGACCGGCACGGATGCCACGAACGGTCGCCAGTCACGGGGCCGGTCCCGGAGCCGTCGTCGGCCTGCGGCATCCTGGCCCGATGAATGAACCGAGGGCCCAGTGGGTCAACACGACACATGACTGGTCGAGCGCCGTCGATGCGGATCATCTGGCGCACATCAGGCAGAACCCGGCGGAGTTCGCTCCGGGCGGACCGTGGCACCTCGCCCTGGAAGTCCTCGGCTATGCGGCCGACGAAGCATCAGGAAACGGCGGCGGGCGCTGCGTCCTCGTTCTCCACACCGACGGCTCCCTGTCCGTCAGGGACAACGGGCGGGGCACCGACACCCGGGTGGACGAGCAGGGTCGGAGCGTGAAGAAGCCCGTCATGGCGACGAAGGACCTTCGGTTCTTCGACTTCCCGCAGGCCGAAGTGCTGCCCGACGGTCATCCTCGGCGCGGCATGTCCGTCGTCGCAGCGCTCAGCGACTGGCTCGTCCACACCAACCGCCGTCTCAACGGGGCCTGGACCCAGCGCTACGAACTCGGCGTCCCCGTCACCGGATTGGAGCCCGTCGAGGTGGACGGCACGACCGGGACACTGGTCCACTTCAAGCCTGGCGCACCGGTGGGCTCGCTCACCGGCCCGAAACTCACCACCCCGACGGCGGACGACCTGACACGCCTGGCCGCAACCTGGCCGCAGTTGGAGGTCCAGCTCGACGACCGCCGCGGGCCGCGCTGACATCTGAGACATTCGACCGGCAGCCGTCCGAACTCCCGCGTCTCAGGTCAGGCTCGCGGCCTGTTCCCCTGCCTTCCGGGGCGTCCTCTCGCGGCGCGGCAGCAGCAGCGGGGTCGCGAGGAGGAGGATTCCGGCGGCGGCGATCGCGGTGCGGGGGCTGGTGGTGGCGGCCAGCAGGCCCCACAGGGCGGTGAGGGCCGCGATGGCGGCACTGCTGCTGATCGACCATGCGGCGAGGGTGCGGGCGATCTTGTCGGGGTCGATCTGTTCGAGCCGGTGGGTGGCCAGCAGCGGATTGAACAGGCCGCAGCAGGTGACCAGGCCGAGCTGGACGGTGACGATCAGGACGATCCCGGGGGCCCCGGGCTGGACGAACGCCAGCCCGATGGGCCAGCACGCGCGCAGCACTCCGGCGGCGAGCAGCGTCCGGTGCTGTCCGAAGCGCGTCGCGAGCGGGCGGGCGAGGCGTGAGCCCAGCAGGCCGCCGACGCAGGGGGAGGCGAACACGAGGCCGTACTGCCAGGGTGCGTAGCCGAGGTGGCCGAGGAGGAGTACGGCCATCAGCGGTTCCGCGGCCATGATCAGGCCGTTGACCGCGATCGCGTTGAGGAACAGCGGGCGCAGTGTGGGGTGGGTGAGGATGTGGCGCCACCCTTCGAGCAGGTCCCCGGCACGCAGCCGCGGTGCGCCGGTCGGCGCGGGGTGCGGTTCGGTGCCGCCGATGGCGCGGATGCCGAGGGCCGAGAGCAGGTAGCTGAGGGCGTCGGCGACCACGGTCACCACCGGGCCGAACACTCCGATGGCGGCCCCGCCGAGCGGTGGCCCGACCGTGGTGGCGGTCCAGGTCGTCGATTCGAACCGGCTGTTCGCGACGAGCAGGTCCTGGGGCGGCACGAGCGTCTTGAGGTACGCACCACTGGCGGCCTTGAAGGCGATGTCGGCCGCGGCGGTGACGACGGAGACAACAAGGAGCTGGGCGAAGCTGAGCCGGCCGAGCGCGAACGCGGCGGGGACGCTCAGCAGCACCGCGAACCGGGTCAGGTCCATCGCCATCATGACCGGCCGTTTGCGCCGGAACTCCATCCACGGACCGAGCGGCACGGCGACCAGGGCCCCCACCGCCCGTCCCGCGGCGGCCAGCAGCGCCACCTGGGTCGGTCCGGAGTGCAGCACGAGGATCGCGAGGAGGGGGAACGCGCCGAATCCGAGTCCCGAGCCGTAGGAGCTGACCGCGAACGCCGCCCACAGCCATCCGAACCGCCGCCCCAGTGCCCGCCGCCCCAGTACCCGCTGCCCATTCATACCCGTACGCCTCTCGCCGATCCGAACAACCACCCGCTGGCCACCGGCATCAAAGCGGATGGCGAATGGCGGGATCAAACAACTGATCCGTCGGGAGGGCACAACCATCCGTTGTGTGGACACGATGGCCAGCGTGGATCTCGACGCTGTGCGCGTCGACGGCGACGGCTTCGACCAGCTGCCGTGGCGGGAGCGTGCCGGAGGCACCGGCGCGAGTGCGCGGTGCCTCCGGCAGGCGGGTGGGGTCAGGCGCGGAGCAGGGCCCAGGCGCCGAGGCCGCTGCACCCGCCGGCACTGTACGTGGTGGCGCGGAAGCCGGCCGGGATGGGCGAGCCCGGGCAGGTCCACAGGCCGACGCGTGCGAGGTTGTGCCGCCAGGACCCGACACCGTTGCAGCCGTTGCGGATGTAGTCGGTGATGACGTAGCCGCTGACGACCGGCGATCCGCCGCAGGTCCAGATCCCGTCCTTCGGGAGGCTGTGCCGCCAGGAGCCGATGCCGTTGCAGCCGGTCTGGATGTGGTCGGTGATGACGTACCCGGGGACGATCGGCGAGCCCGAACAGGTCCAGATCCCGTCCTTGACCGGTTCCTGGTACCAGGAGCCGGAGCCGTTGCAGCCGGTCCGGTCGTAGATGGTGATGACCCATCCGGACTGGACGGGTGCGCCGGAGCAGGCCCACTTGCCGGGGCCGCCCCAGCCGGCCGGCTGGGCCGCCGCACTCGACGTCCCGGCGGCGGTTCCCGCGAGGACGAAGGCTGCGATCAGCGCGAGGGCGCCCAGGGTGGCGCCGACTCCCCTGCGGACGACGGTAGTTGTCAGGCGCTTCCACAAGTGGCGGTCAGGCATGGTCAATTCACTCCAGTCCAAGCGGCGGGCAGCACGATGCGGCCCGTTGACGGGGGAACCCGGGATGGGACGGCCACACCCTACGGGGAGGAGGTGTGCACAACATGTGCTGATCGCATGAACAGGCAATCTTGGCCCAAAGTCGCCCTGCGCACGGGAGCCCGTCCGGTCGGGGCGGTGGAAGCTGCGGGATGGAAGCTCCGCGACGGAAGCGCCGTGCGGTGGAAGCCTCGCGGTCGATGCCGAAAGCGCCTGCGCCTGGCACCCGCAGGTCAGTCGGAGCAGAATCACGTCCATGTTCACGACCAATCGCCTGACGATACGCCAGTGGCAGCCCGAGGACCGCGAGCGGGCACTCGACATCTACTCCCGCTGGGAGGTGACGCAGTGGCTGGGCCGCGATCCCCGCACCCTGGAAAACCTCACTGACGCCGAGGCGGCGATCGAACGCTTCCGCTGCCGCTCGGCCGACCCGCGCTTCGGCACCTGGGCGGCGGAACGGAAGGACACCGGCGTGGTCGCCGGCTCCGTCCTGCTCATCCCGATCCCGGACGGCGACGGAGAGGTCGAGGTCGGCTGGCACCTCCATCCGGACAGCTGGGGGCAGGGCTACGCCACCGAGGCCGCGCAGGGCGCCGTGGCCAAGGGATTCGCGGACGGCCTGGCCGAGATCCACGCGGTGGTCCGGCCGGACAACCGGCCGTCGCTGGCCGTCTGCCACCGGCTCGGCATGACCGCGCTGGGCCGCACCACCCGCTGGTACGGCATGGAGTTGGAGGCGTTCCGACTCACCCCCTGACGGGGGGTCCGGGCGAGGACAGCCCGTTCGGCTCGCCCGTCGCCCGGGCGGGCCGGTCCGCCGGAGCCGGACGTTGTCCAGTGATGGTTCGTCAAGTGAGGCCAGTCCCGGGGATCACCCCGCTCCCGTGTCACTATCTGAGCGTATTCAGCCCGGATAGGCCGGTTCGCCCCCTTGAGGAGGACTTCGCATGCGTCGTCGCACGACCCGCCCCGTCTTGACCGCAGCCGTCGCGCTGGCCCTCGTGCCGCTCGCGGGCTGCACCGGTGTGGGCAGCGACGCTGCCGCTCCGGCGGTCGCCGCACCTCCCCCGCCGGAGCAGGCGTTCGGCCCGAACTGCGCTGCGCTGCCGGCCGACGGCCCCGGGAGCCTGGCCTCGATGGGCGGCATCCCGGTGCTGTCCGCGATCGACCAGACCAAGGACCTCACCTCGATGTCCTCGCTGATCAAGACGGCCAAGGCCAAGGACGTCTTCGACTCGATGGACAACGTCACCGTCTTCGCCCCGAACGACGCGGCCTTCGCCAAGCTGTCGGAGGACCAGAAGAAGGCCCTGGGCGCCCAGCCCGGCGCGAGCGACCTGCTGCGCCGCCTGATCGTGGTCCGGGACCTGCGGAAGGCCGATCTGGCGGACAAGTCCTACACCTCGCTGCAGGGTGCGGTGATCAAGGCGACCGGCAGCGGGGACGACTACCGGATCGGCGGTGCGCAGGTGGTGTGCGGCAGCATCCGGACGGCGAACGCGCGGCTGGCGGTGCTGGACCAGGTGCCGGCGTTCGGCTGAACGCGCTGAGCGCACTGATCGAGCGGGGACATCGACACACGGGTCGGGGTGGGTGCTCCCCACCCCGACCCGTCGTTCCGGGCGGGTTTCCGACCGGAGTCCTCCGGGGCGGGAGCAGCGACTCCGTCGCCGCCCGCGAGACCCGGCCGAGGCCTCCTCATAGGCCAATAGCAGGGATTCGCACGTAATGATCAGATGACACGGTCGCGAGTGACCGCTGCCTACCGCGACGTCGGTTATTCCTGGTCGCGCACGCGTGCTGACGCGTGATCGCGAGAGGAGGCGCCGGGGCGTCCGGTGCGGTCGTTGGTCGACGGTCCAGTGTCCATGCTGCTGCGTGGCGTCCTCGCGCTGCTGTGCCTGGTGCCGCAAGGAGGGTTCGCCCTCGCCGCCTCCGTGCACCCGCAGCGAACCGCCCCGGGCCTCGTCGAACGGAACCGCGCCCAGGTCTCCTGCACGCCGTCCGCCACCAACACCAACTGCGTCCGCTTCACCTACAGCGGCGGCGACCAGACCTTCACCGTGCCCGCCGGGGTGAGCAGCGTCTACGCCCGCGTCTTCGGCGCCGGCGGCGCCGGCCCCCCTACTACACCGGCCAGTACGGAGGCGGTGGCGGCGGCTACACCACCGGCACCCTCGCCGTGACGCCCGGCCAGCGGCTCACCGTCACCTCCGGGCAGGGCGGCGTGATGAACAGCACCAGCCCGACGTACGGCGGCGGCGGGCTGAGCGCCGTGTGGAACGGCACCTACGGAACCACCCCGCTGCTCATCGCCGGTGGTGGCGGCGGCTCCTCCCCCGGTGCCGACGCCACCACCCCGGCGGCCGGTGGTCCTGCTCACCAACCCGGTGGTGCCCGGACAGCAGATCCAGTGGCGGATCACGGTGACCAACAGCGGCCCGTCGCGGGCCCGCAACGTCGTGGTCAGCGACACCGTGCCCAGCGGAGTGACCGGCGCCTCCATGACGGCCGACACCGGCGGCGCCAACTGCCCGATCAGCAACGGGACTGCCACCTGTCCGGCTGTCGAGATCCCCGTCGGCGGCTCGCTCTCCTGGACGCTCACCGGCACGCTGTCGCCCGACGCCACCACCTCCCCCACCAACACCGCCACGGTCACCGGAGGCCCCGACCCGGCGACCCCGACGCGTACAGCGGTGGCCTCGCCGACCGCCACTCCGTCACCGCAGGCAAACCTGACGGTGTCGAAGGCGCTGCTGACGAGCCCGGTGGTGCCCGGACAACAGGTGCAGTGGCAGGTGACCGTGACCAACAACGGGCCGTCGCGGGCCCGGAACGTGGTCGTCAGCGACACCGTGCCCAACGGGGTGACCGGCGCGTCGATGAAGGCCGACACCGACGGCACCAACTGCCCGATCACCAACGGGACGGCAACCTGCCCCGCCGTCGAGATCCCCGTCGGCGGCTCGCTCACCTGGACGCTCACCGGCACCCTCAGCCCGAACGCCCCGACGACACCGTCCAACACGGCGACGGTGACGGGCGGTCCCGACCCGGCCACCCCGACGCACACCGCCGTCGCGACCCCGTCCGGCTCGCCGTCACCGCAGGCGAGCCTGACCGTCTCCAAGGTGCTCGTCACCAACCCGGTCGTGCCCGGACAGCAGATCCAATGGCAGGTCAGCGTCACCAACAACGGACCCAGCGAAGCCCGCAACGTCATCGTCACCGACCAGGTACCGACGGGCGTGACCAACGCCAGCGTGACGGCCGCAGACGGCACGACCTGCCCGATCGCCAACGGCATCGCGACCTGCCCGGCCGTCGAGATCCCCGTCGGCCAGACGTCGACCTGGACACTGACCGGCACCCTCGACCCCAACGCGACCACCACACCCACCAACACCGCCATCGTGACGGGCGGCCCCGACCCGGCAACGCCCACGCACACCGCCGTCGCCTCACCGACCAACTCGCCCTCACCGCACGCCAGCCTCACGGTCTCGAAGACGCTGCTCACCAACCCAGTCGTACCCGGACAGCAGATCCAGTGGCAGGTAGCCGTCACCAACAACGGACCGAGCACCGCCCAGAATGTGGTGGTGTCCGACCAGGTGCCGGCCGGTGTCACAGCTGCCTCGATGAAGGCTGACGCCGACGGCATCAACTGCCCGATCACCAACGGCACCGCCACCTGCCCAGGAGCGAACATCCCGGTCGGCCAGACACGCACCTGGACACTGACGGGCACCCTCGACCCCAACGCGGCCACCACACCCACCAACACCGCCACCGTCACCGGCGGCCCCGACCCCGCGACACCCACACACACCGCAGTCGCCTCACCAACCAACTCGCCTTCGCCGCAGGCGAACCTGACCGTCTCCAAGGTGCTCGTCACCAACCCGGTCGTGCCAGGACAGCAGATCCAATGGCAGGTCAGCGTCACCAACAACGGACCCAGCGAAGCTCGCAACGTCGTGGTCACCGACCAGGTACCGACGGGTGTGACCACCGCCAGCATGACGGCTACGGACGGCACGACGTGCCCGATCACGTCCGGAACAGCTACCTGCCCGGCGGTGAACCTCCCCGTCGGCCAAACACTGAAGTGGACACTCACCGGCACCCTCGACCCCAACGCGACCGCCACACCCACCAACACCGCCATCGTCACGGGCGGCCCCGACCCGGCGACCCCGACCCACACCGCCGTCGCCTCACCGACCGCATCCCCCTCGGGACAGGCCAACCTGACGGTGTCGAAGGCCCTGCTCACCGACCCGGTCGTACCCGGCGGCCCGATCCAGTGGCAGGTCAGCGTGACGAACAACGGTCCGTCGCAAGCCCGGAACGTCGTGGTGACCGACCAGGTTCCGGCCGGTGTCACGGCTGCCTCGATGAAGGCTGACGCTGATGGCGCCAACTGCCCGATCACGTCCGGGACGGCGACCTGCCCGGCCGTTCAAATCCCCGTGGGCGGCTCGGTCCCCTGGACACTGACCGGCACACTGTCACCCGACGCCACCACCACGCCCACCAACACCGCGACGGTCACCGGCGGCCCCGATCCGGCGACTCCGACCCACACCGCGGTGGCTTCGCCGACCGCCACCCCCTCGCCGCAGGCGAACCTGACTGTCTCGAAGGCGCTCGTCACCAATCCGGTCGTGCCCGGACAGCAGATCCAATGGCAGGTCAGCGTCACCAACAACGGGCCCAGCGAAGCCCGCAACGTCATCGTCACCGACCAGGTACCGACGGGCGTGACCAACGCCAGGATGACGGCTACGGACGGCACGACATGCCCGATCGCCAACGGGACGGCGACGTGCCCGGTCGTCCAGATCCCCGTCGGCCAAACACTGAGGTGGACACTCGCCGGCACCCTGGCCTCGGACGCCACCACCACACCCACCAACACCGCCACCGTGACCGGCGGCCCCGACCCCACCACACCGCCGTCGCCTCGCCGACCACCACCCCCTCAGGACGGGCCAGCCTGACGGTGTCGAAGGTGCTGCTCACCAACCCGGTCGTGCCCGGACAGCAGATCCAGTGGCGGATCACCGTGACCGACAACGGACCGAGCACGGCCCGGAACGTGGTCGTCACCGATACCGTCCCTGACGGCGTCGCGAACCCGTCCCTGGCCCGGGACACGGACGGCAGCCTCTGCCCGATCACCGGGAACCGGGCGACCTGTCCGGCCATCGAGCTCGCCATCGGCAAGTCGGAGTCGTACACCCTCACCGGCACCCTGGCCTCGGACGCGACCACCACGCCCACCAACACCGCCATCGTGACCGGCGGCCCCGACCCGGCGACGCCCACGCACACCGCCGTCGCGACCCCGACCAACTCGCCCTCGCCGCAGGCCAGCCTCACGCTCTCCAAGGTGCTGGTCACCGGTTCCGTGGTGCCGGGCGGCCCGATCCAGTGGCGGGTGACGGTGACCAACAACGGTCCCTCCCGGGCCCGGAACGTGGTCGTCACCGACACCGTCCCGGCGGAGGTCCACAATCCGGCCGTGACCGCCGACACCGACGGCACGCCGTGTCCGATCGCCGGCAACACGGCGACCTGTCCGGCCGTCGAGATCCCGGCCGACGGCATCGCCTCCTACACCGTCACCGGCACGCTCGACGCTGCCGCCGCGACCAGCACGCCCGTGAACGTCGCCTCCGTCTCCGGCGGCCCGGACCCCAACCCGTCGAACAACACGGCTACGGCGACTCCCACGGAGACGGCCCAGCCGCAGGCGAACCTGACCGTGACGAAGATCCTGCTCACCGACCCGGTGGTGCCTGGCCAGCCGATCTCGTGGCGGGTCGCCGTCACCAACCGGGGGCCGTCGACCGCCCGCAATGTGGTCGTCAGCGACCGGATCCCGGACCAGGTGGTCGGCGCCATGATGACCGTGGACGCCACGGGCTCGTCCTGCCCGGTCAGCACCGGCACGGCGACGTGCCCGGCGGTGAAGATCCCGGTCGGCGCGACTTCGACCTTCACCCTCACCGGCATGCTCGCCCAGGACGCCACGGCCGTGCCCGGGAACACCGCGACCGTCACCGGCGGCCCGGACCCTGCCACGCCCACGCACACGGCGGTCGCCAGCCCCTCCGGCGCCGTCACCCCGCAGGCGAACCTGACGCTCGGCAAGGTGCTGGTGACGAACCCGGTGGTGCCCGGGCAGCAGATCCAGTGGCGGGTCACCGTCACGAACAACGGTCCTTCGCGGGCCCGGAACGTCGTCGTCACGGACCGGATCCCGGCGGGAGTGTCGAGCCCGACCATGACGTCCGAGACCGACGGGGCCGCCTGCCCGGTCTCGGGCGGCGTCGCAACCTGCCCGGCCATTGAGCTGGAGGTCGGTCAGTCGCACAGCTACAGCCTGAGCGGCGTCCTCGACCCCAACGCCACGGTCACTCCCACCAACGGCGCCACCGCCACCGGCGGCCCCGACCCCACGGCCTCCTCGCACACCGCCGTGGCCTCGCCCACCGGCTCCCCGTCGCCGCAGGCGAACCTGACCGCCTCCAAGATCCTGCTCACCGATCCGGTGGTGCCGGGCGGCCCGATCCGGTGGCGGGTGACGGTCACCAACCACGGTCCTTCGCGGGCCCGGAACGTCGTGGTCACCGACCGGATCCCGGACGGCGTCGACAACCCCGCGATGGCCGATGACACGAGCGGGGCCAGCTGCGCCATCGCCGCCGGCGTCGCCACCTGCCCGGCGGTCGAGATCCCCGCCGGGGGCACCGCGAGCTGGACGCTCACCGGCACGCTCGACCCCGCGGCCACCAGCACGCCGGTGAACACTGCGGTCGTCACCGGCGGGCCCGACCCGGCCACACCCACCCACACCGCCGTGGCCTCACCGACCGGTTCGCCGGTCCAGCAGGCCCGTCTGACGGTGTCGAAGGTGCTGCTGACGAGCCCGGTGGTGCCTGGGCAGCAGATCCGGTGGCAGGTGTCGGTCACCAACAACGGCCCCAGCCAGGCGCGGGACGTGGTCGTCACCGACCGGGTGCCCGGCGGGGTGTCCGGCGCCTCGCTGACCTCGGATTCCGATGGCGCCGTCTGCCCCGTCACGGCCGGGGTCGCGACCTGCCCCGCCGTCCAGATCCCGGTCGGCGCCACCCACTCGTGGACGCTCACCGGCAAGCTCGACCCCGCGGCCACCAGCACGCCGGTGAACACTGCGGTCGTCACCGGCGGGCCCGACCCCGCCACACCCACCCACACCGCCGTCGCCTCACCGACCGGTTCGCCGGTCCAGCAGGCCCGTCTGACGGTCTCCAAGGTGCTGCTGACCTCCCCGGTCGTGGCCGGCGGGCCGATCTCCTGGCGGGTCAGCGTCACCAACGACGGCCCCTCGCGGGCCCGCAACGTCGTGGTCACCGACCGGTTCCCGCAGCAGGTGGACCACCCGGTGCTGACCGCCGACGCCGACGGCATGCCCTGCCCTGACAGCGGCGGCGTCGCCACCTGCCCCGCCATCGACCTGGCCGTCGGCGCCACCGCGACCTACACCCTCAGCGGGACCCTCTCTCCGGACGCGACGGAGGTGCCGGTGAACTCCGCCGTCGTCACCGGCGGCCCCGACCCGGCCACGCCCACGCACACGGCCGTGGCCACCCCGACGGAGCCGATCACCGTCCGGCACGACCTGCACCTCGCCAAGCAGGTCTCCCCGGCCAAGCCCGACCCCGGTGACAAGGTCACCTACACCGTCACCGCCACGAACCGCGCCAGCGGCACCTACCACGGCGCCGTCGTCGTCGACGACTTCACCGGCGTCCTGGACGCCGCCGGCTACGACGGTGACGCCCACGCCACCATCGGCCGGATCTCCTACAGCCCGCCGCGCCTGACCTGGACCCTCGACCTCCGCCCCGGAGCCACCGAGACCCTCGTCTACACCTTCACCGTCAGGTCCGACGCCGGCGGCAAGCGCCTCGACAACCGGGTCGTCTCGCTCGGCGACGGCAGCAACTGCCCCGCTTCGGCAAACCGGTCGCTCCGCTCCGCGCGGGAGGTGCCGCAGCCGTCGGCGACCACCGGCGGACCTTGCGCCACCAGCATCACCGTCAACCCGTCGCAGCCCTCGCCCAGCCCCACCGGCGGCCCGCTGCCCCCCACCGGGTCGGACCCGATGCCCCTGGCGGGCCTGGCGGCCTTCGCGATGCTCGCCGCGGGCCTCCTGCTGCTGACGCTCCGCCGGACCCGCCGCTGACCGCCGTCCTGCCGGTCCCGGGCACACCTGGGACCGGCAGGATCCCGGTTCCGTCGGACAGTGTGACCTTGGTACCCCGGGCTGATCGCCCG